>NZ_AUTP01000322.1:0-8091 GCF_000498075.1 Pseudoalteromonas sp. TAB23 | reverse complement strand
CAAGCCGGTGTTGATGTAAACGTGCCGTTTGCTCCAGGACGTGGAGATGCAACAGATGAAATGACTGATGCAGAATCGTTTGATGTACTAGAACCCATTCACGATGGTTTTAGAAACTGGCTGAAAAAAGATTACGCAGTATCAGCTGAAGAGTTATTACTAGAGCGCAGCCAACTAATGGGATTAAGTGCACCAGAAATGTCGGTACTTATTGGTGGGATGCGAGTACTAGGTACTAACTATGCTGGCAGCGAACATGGCGTATTTACAAATAGCGTAGGCTCATTAACCAACGACTTCTTTGTAAACTTAACTGACATGTCAAACCGTTGGGAGCCAACTCAAAAAGGTTTATACAATATAGTAGACCGTAAAAGTGGCACTACAAAATGGACTGCAACACGCGTTGATTTAGTATTTGGATCAAACTCTATATTGCGCGCACTTGCTGAGTTTTATGCACAAGACGACAACAAAGAGCGCTTTGTACATGACTTTGTAAACGCATGGGTAAAAGTAATGAACGCAGACAGATTCGATCTTAAATAATCTGTACGCTAAATAAAAACGGGGGAGTAATAATTTACTCCCCCGTTTTTGCATATAGTCCCGGTCAGTATTACTTATAAAATATTGTAATTTATCTAAGTCATATAAAAATTAGGCATTAAAAAAGGCGGCAAAAGCCACCTTTTTATAAAACAATAAAACTTATAGAAGTGCAAAAAGCTTTTGTAGTTGTGGCATGTATTCGCTCACAAGTTCAAGGTTGCTTTCGCTTACTAAAGACTCTGTAGACTCCTCAGCTGCGCTTGACGATTTACCAAACGAACCCATTAACGAACTAGCGCCTTTATCTTTAGCACTTTTCATGCTTTGAAAACCGCCCATTACTTTATTCGCTGTTTCTTGATTATCAGCAGATAAACCCGATTTAAGGTTTTCGATATAAGCCATTGATACTTCAGAACCTACAGTTACTAGTTGCTCTGGTGTAAAGCCGTAGCGGCCTGTAACACCCGCGAAGCTTTTGTATAGGTCTTGCTCTTTAATCATGCTTAGTGCGCTATTAGCTAAAGAGCTTTGTTCGTCAACACTTTGATCTGCAGAACCACCTAACATACTTGCTAAGTCTAAGTCTTTTAATGACTCTTGGCTGCTTGCCCAGCTCGTTACAGCTGGCAGTGCTTTCATATAGCTTTGAAGTTGACCTTCGTTAATATCTACTGCAAGGCTTGAGAAACTCATTGCTAATAAGCTAAGTGATACAAGTATTTTTTTCATTGAGCATTTCCTAGTATTAAAGTTGTGCCAATTAGAAACTAATAAGCAACACTTGCCAACACAAAATAATATATTGGCTGATTTTATAGTACAATTTATGAGAATTTATTTAAGTTCTAAGAATTTAGTTCATTCACCACAAGCTAATGTACTGATGATATAATACATTTTTGACAAATAGAGCTGAACACAATGTTAACAATTTCAAATACTGTCACTATCGATGAATGGGAACTAGAGCTTACGGCTATTCGTTCGCAAGGTGCCGGTGGTCAAAATGTTAACAAAGTAGCCAGTGCCATTCATTTACGCTTTGATATTAATCGCTCTAAATTACCTGATTTTTATAAAGAGCGTTTGCTAGCCTTAAATGATACAAGAATTACCAAAGAGGGCGTTTTAATAATTAAAGCGCAAAGCCACCGTACGCAAGAGCTAAACCGAGAAGATGCCCTTAAGCGCTTAAAAGATTTAATTCTTAGTGCTACCGTTGTTAATAAAGCGCGTCGTGCCACCAAGCCTAGCCGTAATTCACAGCGAAAGCGCATGGACAAAAAAACTAAACACGGGCAAAACAAAGCGCTACGCGGCAACATAAAGTTTTAGTTTTAAACGGTATTAATAAAGTATAGAAGAGACTTGATGCCTACATGCAGGCACCATTTTTACATCGTATTGTACGTATAAAAATATAAGTGAGGGGTAGCCTCACTTATATTTAATAACTATTAATACCTACTTAGCCATTTCTAAATCAGATTCTGCATTTGCCAACATTGCAAACTCTTCATCAGCGCTTTTAGCAACCAAGTGTTTTGAGCTATAGCCAAAGTAATATGCGGCGCCCACAATAAACAGCACCATAGTGTATAAAAATGCACGAGGGTCAAACGCATACACACCCGTTAATGCTATAAGCGAAAGTACTAAAGCAATACTTGACGTAACTACGCCACCTGGAGTTTTGTACGGGCGAGGTAAATCAGGTTGTTTAACGCGAAGTAAAATATGGCTCAGCGCCATTAATGCATACGAGAGCGTTGCACCTACTACTGCCATTGCAAGTATTAAGTCACCCTCACCACTGAGTGATACTAAAAAGCCAAATACTGCCGGTACAATCAACGCACGTGCTGGCACTTTGCGATTAGTCGTAATAGACAACGAACGTGGTAAATAACCGGCTCTAGATAAAGCAAACACTAAGCGACTATAACCATAAATAATAGAGAAAAACGAAGCAACTAAACCCGCAAGCCCTAATATATTTACAACGGTTGCTAAGCCCTCACTACCCGATGCATTTAATGCATCAACTAAAGGCACTGCACTTGCCCCCATTGCAGCAGCACCGCCAGCACCAGGCACTAAAACAACAACTAAAAAAGCAGTAAATAACAAAAAGATCATTGCACCAATAATGCCTTTTGGCACATCTTTAGCGGGATCTTTTGCTTCTTCAGCAGCAAGCGGTACACCTTCAACCGCTAAAAATAACCACATGGCAAACGGTAATGCAGCCCAAACCCCGTACCAACCTAAAGGTAAAAACTCACTGGCTCCCACTGCATTTGTTACGGGGACGTCAAATAAGCGCGATGCATCAAAATTTGTGATTAAAACAAAAGCCGTTGCAATAATAGCTAATACCGCTAAACCACTTATTACCATCATTACTTTAAGCGCTTCTCCTACGCCCGCTAAATGAATTCCCACAAATAGTAAGTAAAATAATGCATATACCCATGGGCCATTAAATCCGGTGAGGGCTTCAACTGCCGAGCCTATAAAAATAACAATAGCAGCGGGTGCTAAGGCATATTCAATTAATACGGCAAGCCCGGTTAAATAGCCTCCCGCTGGCCCCATAGCTTGACGCGCAAAACTATAACCACCGCCTGCAGCAGGTATTGCAGCTGACATTTCAGCAAGCGATAGTACAAGCGCTAAATACATAACGGCCATTAATACTGCAGCAATGGCAAAACCACCCCAACCGGCTTCGGCGATACCAAAGTTCCAGCCTGCAAAGTCACCTGATATTACATACGACACACCCAAACCTGCGAGCAATAACCACCCCGCAGTACCTCGTTTTAACTGTCTTTTAGCAAGGTACTCTGTATTATTATTAGTAGACATAACCTTTCTCCGTTGATGTTTAGTTTTTATTTTTTTATTTCATGTGTTTTTAATTCCTAGATTAAAATTACTCAGCAATTAAAAAGTTAGTGGTTGAAACCTGGTGCTCAATTACATCATCTTGTGTGCGGTCTTTTAAATTAACCCCAGTTAGTTTTAGTTTTTTAGCTTCACGTAATAAGTACAGTGCGCGTCGCGCCGCTTCTGTATAAGGTAGGCCTGCAGGGCGAATATTCGATATGCAATTACGACATGCATCGTTAAGTCCTGTTTTGGGCTCCCATGTCAAATATAAGCCAAGGCTATCTGGCGAACTAAGTCCTGGGCGCTCTCCTATTAACACCATAACCACCTGCGCATTTAGCAACTCACCTATATCATCTCCAATCGCTACTCGCCCTTGCTCAACCAAAGTAATGGGAGCAATTTTAAATTGCTTGTCTGTTGTAAGGTGCGTTAATAGCTCTGTTATAAATGGGTATGCATTTTTTTGTACCGCCAACGACGAAAGTCCATCAACCACTACAATCGCTAAATCGTATTTAGCCTGCGTAGTGTGCTTTTGTTTATTCATATAGCTGAGAAGTACTTGCCTACCATTTTCATCAAGTTTGCGGCCTAAATCGGGTCGCTGAAGGTAAGTAACCCTGTCAACGGCTTGGCTGTGTAAATGCAGGGGAGGGGCAACCTCTTTTAATACGCTAATACTGCCTAGTTGCTCAGTCATTTCGTTAATATCAAGCGGAAAACTCACCGCATCACGCGCTTGTGCATGAGATAGCTGAAAAGCCAGCATTTCTGAGGTTGGCAAACTTATACCAGCGCGACCAAGCCCAATACGGGCGTCGGTAAAACGCCGTAAATCACTCCAAGGGTTGTGCACTACATTACCGTTATTTTTATGCTCATTTACTGAGTTATCTAATGGAGTGGTCGGTTTTGAACGTGATTTCATGAGCCACCTCCAGCAATTGCACCCAGAGGTTTAGCAAAAGCGGGAGGCAAGGTATCTGAAAGTGTGATGTCGGTAGTGCTTTGCATAATTTTCATTTTGCTTAGCCATGCTTCAAACTCAGGGGCGGGTCTAGAGCCAAGAACTCGACGCACATATAATGCATCATGAAACGACGTAGTTTGGTAGTTAAGCATAATATCGTCAGAGCCAGGTATTCCCATTACAAACGAGCAACCTGCAACACCTAATAGCGTTAGCAAATTATCCATATCGTTTTGATCGGCCTCTGCATGATTGGTGTAACACACGTCGCACCCCATCGGTATGCCTAGTAACTTAGCGCAAAAGTGATCCTCAAGTCCTGCTCGGGTAATTTCTTTACCATCAAACAAATATTCAGGGCCAATAAACCCCACCACGGTATTAACCAGTAACGGATTAAACTTACGAGCAACTGCATAAGCGCGAGCTTCACACGTTTGCTGATCAAGCCCATGATGCGCATTTGCTGAAAGCGAACTGCCTTGCCCGGTTTCAAAATACATCACGTTATTGCCAACAGTACCGCGCTTTAAACTCAAGGCCGCATCTTGCGCTTCGGCTAAGGTATTTAAATTAAAGCCAAAACTTGAGTTAGTAGCCTCTGTGCCGCCAATCGACTGAAATACCAAATCAACCGGTGCGCCAGCTTCTATACATTCAATAGTGTTAGTAACATGGGTAAGCACACAGCTTTGCGTCGGTATGGCGTATTTTTGAATAACATCATCCATTAATGTCATTAATTTAATGGCTTGGGCAACGTTATCGGTTGCTGGGTTTATACCTATTACGGCATCGCCATTACCGTATAGCAGCCCATCAAGCATGCATGCAGCAATACCGTTAATATCGTCAGTTGGATGATTTGGTTGTAAACGTGTAGATAAATGCCCAGAGAGGCCAATAGTGTTTCTAAAAGCACTCGTAACATGGCACTTTTTAGCAATTAATATGAGATCTTGATTGCGCATTATTTTGCTAACAGCAGCAGCCATTTCAGGCGTAATACCTTGCCTTATACTTGCAAGTACAGCGGGTGTTGCAAAGTCACTTAAAAGCCAATTACGAAAGTCACCTACGGTTAAATGTGCAATAGCCATAAAGGCATTGGCATCGTGCTCGTCAATAATTAAGCGTGTAATTTCGTCATCTTCGTAGGGAATAAGTACCTCATTTAAAAATGTTTTAAGAGGTACATCGGCCAATGTCATTTGTGCCACAGCACGTTCTTGTGCTGATTGTGCAATTACGCCCGCTAAGCGATCACCCGAACGTTGCGGCGTTGCTTTAGCCATCAACTGCGCTAAGTTCTTGAATTTATAAGTGTGTGTGCCTAAAGTGTAACTGTACGCTTGCCCCATGATTTACTCCACATAACTAATATGATAAACCTTGGTATAGGTTTTGCTGC
Source organism: Pseudoalteromonas sp. TAB23 (assembly GCF_000498075.1). NCBI lineage: Bacteria > Pseudomonadati > Pseudomonadota > Gammaproteobacteria > Alteromonadales > Pseudoalteromonadaceae > Pseudoalteromonas > Pseudoalteromonas sp. TAB23. Next base: position 2,257 of record NZ_AUTP01000322.1, on the reverse strand, counting down.
ATCTTTAGCTATAAATCAATTTTCAATAGTTACAAGACAGCTTATTTTGTACCAAGTAACTATCGAATTTCGGCAAAAGATTATTTATTAATCCAATTCAATTGGTTACATACGCAAAGCGGTGTTAACTTAACCATAATAAAAGTGTAACGAAAAAGAGCATCCCCTATATGGCGCAGCAAAATAGGTACGGCGCACCACTTAAGAGCAAGGTGCAAACACATGACATAGACGAGCAAGCGCATAGCCTTACTCAATGGCAGCAAAAATACGATCAAATGAGCGACGGCAGCTTTTATGGTTTTATTGAAGAAACAGATTATGCCAATATTCATGTGTTTAAAGAATACACCGAGCGAGCGCTTCGTCAGCAATGTAACATCGCCCCCAATTCGGTTTGGCTTGGCATTCCTTGTCAGTCGCAGCAAAGTAAGATTAATGGTCTAAGTGTGGTAAGTAATCAATTTATGTGCCGCACAAGTGATAATGACTTTGAGCTGATAACCCCTGAGCAATTTAATATTTATGGTTTGGTAATCGATTGGAATTCAATTGAATATATGGCGCAGCTACAAGGCGTAACATTGAAAAACCTGTCATCTGCACAATCAGCTCGCTTATCGGTAAGCAACTCATCATTGCAAACGGCAAGGCAAATAATTAATAGCATGGTTGTAGGCAAGGGCTTTGGACTTAAAACCGAATCACAACAAGATATGCTAAACATGTTGGCACTACACTTATTACAAGCAGATAATCCACAACAAAATATTGCGCCAAGTTATAAGCACCGAAAAGCCGTAGTAGATAAAGTAAAAGATTACGTGGCCACAAATCCACAAAACCCAATAACCATAACCGAGCTGTGCGAGCTTGCTTTTGTAAGTAGGCGCACACTTCAGTATAGTTTTGAGAGTATTTTAGGAATTAACCCTTTGCGGTTTTTACGTTTAACACGTTTAAATAATGTAAGGCGGGAACTAAAAAAATTAAACCAAGATAAGCCAATTTCAGTAATAGCAGCCAATTGGGGATTTTGGCATGCGGGACAATTTGCTAAAGATTACACGCAACTATTTGGTGAAAACCCATCACAAACAGTTAAAAATAATAGTTTTAAAGGTTAGAAACTACACTTCTAACGTGAGCAAGTTCCTTCTACAGACGATACTCTAACTTGAGTATAAGCACCTGTAGATACCATCTCTCATTTTAAGCTTCAAGGTCGTATTTAACTTTCTTGGAGCTTAAACGCTTCTTGGTTTTTTATTACACCAAAACATATATGAATGAGCTTTCGCATATTTGCACACACAGCTTGCATCGGTGTTTTACCATTGTTTATTAACGTTAACTTGTGTCTCTTTATTGTTTTATTCCATTGCCCTGCAACAATGGCCGCCATATAAAGTTTGCATCGAATTCTGGCTGGCCCAAGTTTACTGATTGATGTTCGCCCTTTTAATTTACCCGATTCATTATGCCGTGGGATTAATCCACAATAAGCTGCCGCTTCTTTGGCTTTATTAAATTTTTTAGCCGCAAACAAATACGTCAGCTCTCTCGATAATACGGGCCCTATGCCAGGGATAGACTCAAGTAGTTTCCTGTTTCTTTTTAAATCAGGTTCATTATCTATGTGGTTATCAATGTCAGATTTAAGCTGTTTAATTTCATCATCTAAAAACGCGATTGTCACTTTTATCGATTGGCAAACACGTGCTGAAACGTTGCTGAATTCACTTGCTTCTAATCGGTTAGCTTCTCGTTGTCGGTTACTCTCAAGCGCATCTAAACGACGGATAAGGGCTTTAAGCTCTCTAACTTCTAATGCATCAGGTTGCCAATAACTAACGACTGCGTGCTTAGCACAGCCGTAATGAGCAAGCATCGTTGCATCAGATTTGTCTGTTTTATGAATTATGTTTAAAGCGTCTGCATACTTTTTAGCTTTACCGGGATTCGCTAAAATAATATTAAAGCCTTGCTCGTGTAAAAAATACATCAGTGCTTCATGATAAACACCCGTTGGTTCGAGGGTGATAACGAGCTCATTAGCAGCGCTTTTAGTTGTATTTAAAAGCCATTTTTCTATTGCTAAAAAGTCTTGATGCTTGTTTTTAAAGACTTTTGTTTTAATTTTGTTTGTAAGCTGGTCTCTCAACCACGATAAATCAATCTTCTCTTTACTAATATCAATGCCGATAAACATCATCTCTACTTACTCCCCTTGTACATACAGCATCTACTTAAAAAA
>NZ_AUTP01000321.1:0-14995 GCF_000498075.1 Pseudoalteromonas sp. TAB23 | reverse complement strand
TCGGTTAGTCGGCACCATTTATTTAAAAGCCTCGCTTATAGCGGGGCTTTTTTGTTTTCAACTTGAGAATTAAAAATACCCATAGTTAAGAGCAAAGCAACTGACTTGTAATCAGTAGTCTGTATAAGTTACCCGCTCGAGTCGGTTAGTCGGCACCATTTATTTAAAAGCCTCGCTTATAGCGGGGCTTTTTTGTTTTCAACTTGAGAATTAAAAATACCCATAGTTAAGAGCAAAGCAACCGACTTGTAATCAGTAGTCTGTATAAGTTATCCGCTCGGCTTAGTTAGTCGGCAGCATTTATTTAAAAGTCCCGCTTATTGTGGGGCTTTTTGTTTTCGATTTTAGAATTAAAAATACCCATAGCTAATAGCAAAGCAACTGACTCGTAATCAGTAGTCTGTATAAGTTATCCGTTTGACTCGGTTAGTCGGCACCATTTATTTAAAAGCCTCGCTTATAGCGGGGCTTTTTTGTTTCTATATGTCTAATACCAATCCGCAATAATACTTAATTAATTTGAGTGATTAAATCTGCCGTTAACTGTGTTAAAAACTTCTGATATAGGACAAAAATAACGAAATTTTTGCCTTGTTATCGACACGATTTTCTTACCTCAAAATAGATCACTTAATTAAGCGAATTGGTATAATCTCTTAGACACACTACAAAAAGTTAATTTTTTATTATTAAAAATTGCTGATCATTTGCTCATTTTTACCGTATAACTGGCTATTATGTTAGTTCATCGCTAGCTATGTAATGTTATGTAAAGTAGGTTGAGCAAAAGTTGCCAAAGTGCTTGAATTACGTTCATAAATAGCAGTAATTTAGGTTTAATTATGATTTGGCAATGCAAGCCAACCCTATTGGCAATTAGTGTGATGCTGCTTAGCGGCTGTGCGAGTGATTTTAACTCGTCTCAGCGCATGCAAGCGCCTAATAATATGCCACAGCAATGGCAGCAAGAAGCATCAAGCTCGGTATTAAAAGTACAAGAGCAATGGCTTACACAACTACAAAACCCTACGCTTAACAAATTTGTACAACAAGCACTTAAAAACAACCAACAGCTTTTACAAACTAGTTACGATGTAGAAATTCAAAAACAACAGCTTATAGTATCGGGTGCTGCGCTTTGGCCTAGCCTCGATTTATCAACGCGTACNTAGCCGTAGTAAAGACAACCGCCCAGTGAGCTACGACAACGCAAGTTCAGTTAGTTTAAACTTAACTTACGAGGTTGATTTATGGGGTAAGCTTTCTGATTCAAAGCGCGAAGCTAATCTTAACTATTTAGCGCAACAGGCCCGGTTTGAGCAAGCTAAACAGCAACTCGTTGCTGATGTAGTAACTGGCTGGTTTGATGTTGTTACATCGCAACAATTACTCGATTTATTTAAACGTCGCGAAGCCAATGCACAGCAGAGCCTTGATATTATCGAGTCTGGCTATCGCCAAGGTATAAACGAAGCACTCGATGTATATTTAGCCCGTAATGAGCTCAATACTGAACGCGCTCGCATTGCTACTCAAACTGCGAACCTATCGGCTTCAGCACGTGTACTTGAGCGTTTACTGGGTGAATACCCAAAAGGTGCCATTACTGCTAGAAGCGACTTACCCGTTATTAATACCGATATTCCACTAGGCTTACCTTCTGAACTTATAACACGTAAACCTACGCTGCGAGCAAGTTGGTATGATCTTTTAGCCACCGACGCTTCATTGGCGTATGCGCACAAACAACGCTTTCCAAGTTTAGATTTAACAGCTTCACTAAGTGATAGCACCGACAGAGTAAGCGACTTGTTTTCTCCATCAAGCCTTGCATGGTCGTTATTAGGTAGTATTTCAGCACCGCTTTTTGAGGGCGGACGTTTAAAAGCGAATGAAGAAATAGCGCGCCTTAATACTCAAAAGCAAGAGCAACTTTATTTGCAAACGCTTTACGATGCATTTGGTGATGTAGAAAATGCGATTTCGCAGCAGCAGTCCCTCAAAGCGCAATATAGCAGCACCCTTGAGGCGCAAGAAAATGCACTTGCTGCAGAGCAATTGTCGTTTGAGCAATATCAAAGCGGTTTGGTAACTTACACTACGGTGCTTGACGCACAAGACAGGTCTTTCGATGCGCAAAGCTCCTTAATCGACATTAAAAACCAATTAATAGCTAACAGAATTAACTTACACGTTGCCCTTGGTGGTGATTTTGCAAAGCCCTCAAGTGAACTAAAGAGCAATAATGATGAAAACTAAAACAGCAAAAATTATTATTCCAGCGGTGGTTATTATTGCCACTATTTTAATTGTTATGTTTATTAAAGGTAATCCGCCAGAGGCTAAACGCTTTGGCTCACCTCCTAAAGCATCAATAAGTGTGGCTGCGCTTGAGCTTAAACCACAAAATTACCAAGTGATGATTGATAGCTACGGTACGGTAAAACCACGTACACAAAGTTTATTAGTTGCTCAGGCATCTGGGCAAATAATTGAAGTAAGTGATGACTTTAGAGAAGGCGGCTTTTTTGAAAAGGGCGATGTACTTTTAAAGCTAGACGACAGAGATCATCAAGCTGAAGTTAAATCTGCTCAAGCCAATTTATTAACGGCAGAGCAAGGCTTATTAGAAGAAAAGGCACGTGGGCAACAAGCTATTACTGATTGGAAACGCCTTGGCGGCTCAAATCAGGCAAGCAGCCTAGTACTGCGTGAACCACAACTTGCAGCAGCCGAAGCAGAAGTTTTATCGGCGCAAGCAGTACTTGAAAAAGCCATGCTTGATTTAGAGCGCACTAAAGTAACCGCGCCATATGCGGGTCGTATACTTAGCCGTAGTGTTGATTTGGGGCAAGTTGTTACTAACAATACCCAGCTTGCCACTATTTACGCAATCGATAGCGTAGAGATTCGTTTACCGATTAAAAATAAAGATCTTCCGTTCGTAAATTTACCAGAGCAATATCGTGATGGCGCCAAAAATCAAGCAGGTTCAATTGTTAAATTTACCTCTGACTTAGTGGGTGAGCAAACGTGGCAAGGGCAGCTAGCGCGTACCGAAGGTGCTATAGATGAAGGTGCACAACAGCTTTACGTAGTTGCTAAAATTAACGACCCATATAAAGCAACGGCTAATAACCAGTACCCAATAAAAATAGGGCAATACATAAAGGCGCAAATTACCGGTAAAACAGTTCCTAACGCACTTATAATCCCTAACAGTACTATTTATCAAGGGACGTATGTTTATGTTGTTGAAGAGGGTGTACTTAAACGTAAAGACATTACACTTGCTTGGCAAAATGCGACACAAGCGATGATAAAAACGGGATTAAATCCAAATGATAAACTGGTTATTACTCCACTAGGGCAAGTGAGTTCTGGTACTCAGGTAAGTATTTTAGGCGAACAAAGCACAGAGCAACCTAAAAGCCGAGGAGCTAATGGGCAAGGTAAAGGAAAGCGCCCGACGCCAGAGCAGCTTGAGCAAAAAGCAAAAGAGCAGGGTATTAGTGTTGAAGAGCTAAAAAAACGCCGCGCAGCAAAACAAGGAGATAAGCCATGATCGCTTGGTTTGCCAAAAACCATGTTGCTGCTAACTTATTGCTAGTAACGCTGTTACTGTCGGGACTTTTTAGCTTATCAAGCAAAATACCGCTTGAGGTATTTCCTTCATTCGAAACTGACATGATAAGCGTAAATGTAAGTTTGCGTGGTTCAACACCAGAGGATGTAGAGCAAGGTGTAACTATACGAATAGAAGAAGCCGTACAAGATTTAGAGGGCATAAAGCAAATATTTAGTCGCTCTTCTGAAGGTTCTGGCTCTGTGACAATAGAAGTGGAAAGCGGTTACGACCCTCGTGAGCTTTTAGCTGATATAAAAAGTCGTGTAGACGCAATTAACACTTTTCCAGNTGAAAAGCCGATAGTAGCGCTTGCTGAGCGAATTCGTGAAGTTATCGCGGTTACCGTATCGAGTGACTATGGCGAAAAAGAAACCCGCGAATACGCAGAAACAGTACGCGATCAAATCCTACGTTTACCTAATGTAACGCAGGTAGAGCTAAGTGGCGTTCGTGATTACGAAATAGCCATTGAAGTAAGCCAAGATATTCTTCGTCAGTACGATTTAAGCTTGGCACAAATATCGAGTGCTATTTCTAACTCAAGCTCAGATATTTCTGCTGGTAACTTAAAAACAGAAGGCGGGGACGTACTTATAAGCTCTAAAGGGCAAGCATATCGTAAAGATGAATTTGCCAGCATTGTTGTTAAAAACCAAGCCGATGGCACTATTATTCGCTTAGGCGATATAGCAACTATAAAAGATGATTTTGAAGAAACACCAGTACGTACTCGCTTTAATGGTAAACAAGCTGCATTTATCGACGTATATCGAATTGGTCCACAAAGTGCGATTACAGTTGCTGACGATGTTAAAAACTACATAAAAGAGCAACAAAGCTCTCTCCCGCAAGGGTTTGAACTAAGTTACTGGGATGATGATTCGGAGCTGGTTAAAAGTCGTATTTCGACCCTTACTACTAATGCTTTACAAGGCGGTATTTTAGTACTCGCTTTACTTACTTTGTTTTTACGCCCTGCAATTGCATTTTGGGTATTTATTGGTATTCCGGTTTCGTTTATGGGGGCGTTTATAGCGATGCCTATTTTTGGCGTAACCCTTAATATTATGAGCTTATTTGGCTTTATATTGGTACTGGGGATTGTTGTTGATGACGCCATAGTTACCGGTGAAAACGTTTACACCCATCTAAAAACAGCTAAGTCGGGCGAGCAAGCCGCAATTTTAGGTACTCAAGAAGTAGCAACACCAGTAACATTTGGTGTGTTAACTACCGTTGCTGCCTTTTTACCTTTGGCCTTTATTGAAGGGGCGCGTGGTGCCTTGTTTGCACAAATACCGGTAGTAGTTATTCCGGTATTATTGTTTTCATTGATTGAATCTAAATTTGTACTACCAGCACATTTAAAATATATAAAACTACGCCACGAAAAAGGCGAACCTTCAAAGTTTGATGTTATTCAACAGCGTTTTGCAGATGGATTTGAAAACGCGATTTTAAAATACTATCAACCCACTTTAAATTTAGCACTGCGCCATAAATTGGCTTCGGTAAGCTTGTTTATTGGTGTATTTGTTATAATTTTAACCATGATCACCAGTGGTTGGACTAAGTTTGTATTTTTCCCGCGCATACCAAGCGAAACAGTCCGCGTTAACTTAACACTACCAACAGGTACACCGTTTGAAGTAACGAATAAATACGTAATTGACATGTCGCAAAAGGCGCAGCAATTACAAGAAAAGTACCGCGACCCAGATACGGGTGAAAGCGTTATTTTAAATATATTAGCCACAACAGGCGGGCGTGGTGGGGTATCTAATTCAGGCTCTGTACGCTTTGAAATAACACCGGCTGAAAAGCGTGAATCAGACATAGGATCACGAGAACTTGCCAGCGAATGGCGCGATTTAATTGGTGTCATTCCAGGTGCCGAAAGTTTAACGTTTAGAGCCGAAATTGGCCGAAGTTCAGACCCAATTGATGTTCAGCTTAGCGGCACTTCGTTGACTATTTTACAAGACGTGGCTGATCACATTAAAACCCGTTTATCGACCTATCCAACGGTATTTGATATTGCCGATAGTATGTCCGACGGTAAAGAAGAGTTACAAATAGAGCTTACGCAACAAGGTTTAGCGCTGGGCTTAAATAGAGTCAATGTAGCTGGGCAAGTACGTAACTCGTTTTTTGGCTCGCAAGCACAACGTATTCAGCGAGGCAGAGACGATGTACGTGTAATGGTACGCTTACCTATAGATGAGCGCCGCTCTGTAGCTGACCTACAAAACATACTTATAAATACGCCTGATGGAGGCTCAGTGCCATTGTCGCATGTGGCAACACTTACTGCTGGGCAAAGTCCATCAACTATTAATCGAATAGACCGTTACCGCACATTAAACGTAACAGCCGATATCGAAAAAAATAATACCAACATGACCATACTGCAGGCTGACCTAACGGAGTATTTAGATGGGTTAATGCAGCAATATCCTGGAGTAGATTACAAACTAGAAGGTGAGGCTAAAGAGCAAAGAGAGTCGTTTGGTTCGTTGGCTTGGGCACTTGTGTTTGTATTTTTTATTATTTATGCGCTATTAGCAATACCGCTTAAATCTTACTTACAACCAATCATAGTAATGAGTGTTATTCCATTTGGCATGATAGGTGCTGTAGTAGGGCATTGGATCATGGGAATGGACTTAACTATTATGAGTTTACTCGGTATGCTTGCGCTAACCGGGGTGGTGGTAAATGACTCCCTCGTACTCGTTGATTTTATTAATAAAAAGCGCAGTGAAGGTGGTAAAGTTCTCGATGCTATAAAAATTGCAGGTGCATCACGTTTTCGCCCTGTAATGCTAACTAGTTTAACGACCTTTATTGGCTTAATGCCATTACTGTTTGAAAAAGCGACTCAGGCACAGTTTTTAATACCAATGGCGGTGAGCTTAGGGTTTGGGATTATTTTTGCTACCTTTATTACTTTATTGTTAGTACCAATAAACTACATGCTAATGGAGCGTTTTCAAGGTTGGTTTAAATAATACCAACCTGCATAAATCTTTGATCAATTTAATGAATTAAATTGCACTATAACGTCGTTAAAAATTTTTTATTTAGAACAACTAGATATAAAAATTTTTGCCTAGTTCTAGCGTAATTTTCTTAACGTTAAATAGACCTCATATATAAGCAAATTGGTATAACTTCACTCTAATACGTGATTATTAAAGCTGTAGGTAAGTAATTACCTGCGGCTTTTTTTATAAGTTAAAAGTAATATAAGACAATTGAAGATAAGTGAATAAAAAATTTAGATAAATATAAGAATAAACAGGAAGGTTAATTTTTTTTGATAAAGCCTTTTAAAGGCGAGGGTTTGCTAAAAAGGTGTTCCCCAAGATACGGTACTCGGTTTCAGTCCTGAAACCAGAAGGTTTCAGGGCGGGAATCTGCGGTTTACCGTAGGCTTCTCGGTACATGCCGAGCCTGCACAATAGTAGACGAACAGAAACCCTGGTATAAAATTTATCGGCTCAGGGACTTAACTAAGCTCCGGTACCCCAGGGAACAATTTAAGTATATAAGACATAATCCAATCCTTAAACCCCAAACGTAAAAAATTAAACCGTTCGCTTAGTTTTTCCGCACCTTTAACTCATCATTTACTTTATCGCATGGTTTTTGAGCTTGATCATACAATTAATTGGAGTTGCTTTTTATCGAGTGGTAGCATTGCCTTAACTTGCAAAGCGAAGATTCGATTATGAACGATTTACCCGATTACGAAAAAGCTCAACTGCTTTTAGAAAAAAACGAAATATTTGTATCACCTGCTGAAGCGCATGGTGTGATTAGTGGTTTACTTGCGTGTGGTTTAACCATTGACGACAAAGAATACTTAGGCCTTTTGAGCGATGTGTTTAACGATGGTGAATCGTTTAGTAACGATTTAAAGCAGTTTTTTGGCACTATTTATAAGCAAGTAGTCGCGAGCTTTAATGATGATGAATTTCAGTTTGATTTATTTTTACCAAGCGACGATGAAACACTCATCGATCAGGCTAATGGCCTCGTATCATGGGTAGCGGGTTTTATGCTTGGTTTTGGTTTAAAGCAAAAAGACTACGGTAAACTATCGAGCGATGTTAAAGAGGTTATTACTGACTTTAGCGAAATTACTCGCCTAGATACTACTTTTGAAGAAACCGAAGAAGACAGCCAAGCGCTGCACGAAGTGATTGAATATGTGCGTGTATCAGCACTACTTTGTTTTGCAGAGCTTGGTAAAGAGCAAAGCACGCAAAGTACTAAAAAAACACTTCATTAACTTTTAAAAAGTAAAACGGGTTGGTTAATAATGGTTGAAGTACAAAAGTCAGAATTTAAAGCACGTCGCGAGCGCTTACTTGCTCAAATGGATGAAAATAGCGTTGCTATTATTCCCGCTGCGAGCGAAGTGACGCGCAGCCGCGATACCGAATATGCATTTAGACAAGATAGCGACTTTTTTTACTTAACTGGCTTTAACGAACCCGACGCCGTACTTGTACTCTGTAATAACAGCGATGCACCCAGTACTTTATTTTGCCTAGATAAAGACAAGCTTGCAGAAATTTGGCATGGCCGCAGAGTTGGCTTTGATAAAGCTAAAAGTGACTACCTGTTTGATGAAGCTTACCCGCTAAGTGAATTAAACGATAAAACACTCGATATGCTAAATGCAAAAAATGCGCTCTATTTTGCACAAGGTGCTTACCCCTCATTTGATACCAAAGTGTTTTCGTTACTAGGTACACTTCGAAGTGGCTCTCGAAAAGGCCTCAAAGCACCGAGTACTTTAAAAGAAATACGCGGCCTAATTCACGAAATGCGTTTGTTTAAATCGCCAAGTGAGATAGATGTTATGCGAGAAGGTTGTGAAATTAGTGCGCGAGGGCACATGCGCGCCATGCGTTTTTCACATGCCGGAGCTACTGAATTTCAGCTAGAAGCAGAGCTACATCATCATTATGCAATGAACGGTGCGCCGCATCCTGCGTACGGCACAATTGTTGGTAGTGGCGACAACGCCAATATTTTACATTACACGCAAAATAGCGACGTATTAAAAAATGGTGATCTGGTACTTATAGACTCTGGGTGCGAGTTACAAGGTTATGCTGCTGATATTACGCGTACATTTCCGGTAAATGGTCAATTTAGCGAAGAGCAAGCCGCGCTTTATAATATTGTACTTAAAGCGCAAGAAGTTGCCTTTGATGAAGTAAAACCCGGTGGTTATATGTCGCATGCTAATAAACTAGCAATGGAAGTAATGACCCAAGGTTTACTCGACTTAGGTATTTTAATTGGCGACTTTGACGAGCTAATGGCAAAAGGTGCGTGTAAAGAATATTACATGCACGGGCTTGGGCATTGGCTTGGTTTAGATGTACATGATGTTGGCGATTACAAAGTAAATAACGCTGAGCGTGCATTTGAGCCGGGTATGGTACTCACGATAGAGCCAGGGCTTTATATAAGCGAAGACTCAAGCGCACCGCAAAAATACAAAGGCATTGGTATTCGTATTGAAGATAACTTGCTAGTTACCGAAACCGGCCATGAAAACTTGACCCTAAGCGTACCTAAAAAAATTAGCGATATAGAAGCACTTATGCAAAGTGCTAAAAACGTATAAAGCTCGGAGAGTAAAGTGGCTAAGCAGTTTGATGTAGTTATTATTGGCGGTGGTTTAGCGGGAGCAAGCTGCGCATTAAGTGTGGCTAAAACTAATCCCGCGTTAAATATTGCCGTTGTAGAAGCGAATCAAGTAACCGGCGACTACCACCCAAGCTTTGACGACAGAAGCATTGCACTTGCTCAGCAATCGGTAGAGTATTTACAAAGCCTCAATTTATTTGAGCAAAATGCCCCTTACACCGCAGCAATCAAAAAAGTGAGCGTGTCTGATAGAGGCCACTTTGGCAAAGCGCACATTAATTGCGACGAATTTGCTAAGCCCTCACTTGGTTACGTAGTAGAAGTAAATCCATTTGGCCGAGCGCTTCACCTGCGTTTAACGCAGTCAAATATTACGCTTTTGTGCCCCGATAGCGTAACTGCCATTGAGCAAACTCTGCATAGCAATACACTCACCCTACAAAGCGGCGAGCAATTAAATGCAGCACTATTGGTTATTGCTGATGGCGCACAATCACCAACACGCAATTTACTCGGGCTCGGTTTTAATACTCAGCCTTATGAACAAGGCGCTATTATTGCTAATGTAGAAGTGGCTGGTGGGCATAATAATCATGCCTTTGAGCGCTTTACACAAAACGGGCCTATGGCGTTATTACCCATGAGCAATAACCGTTATTCGTTAGTGTGGTGTATGCGCCAAGAGCAGGTTGAACAGCACATGGCACTCAGTGAACAAGCTTTTTTAATTGCCCTGCAAAGCGCGTTTGGTTATCGCGGTGGTCAATTTACTAAAGTGGGCATGCGCACGAGTTACCCGCTCGTTTACGGGCAAGTTGAGTCTTTAACTGCGCACCGTACAGTGGTTATTGGTAATGCTGCACATGCGATTCATCCTATCGCAGGGCAAGGTTTTAATTTAGGTCTTCGCGACGTACAAGTACTTAGTAATTTAATAGCAAATAGCCAACACGATTTAGGAAGCCATGCGTTTACTCGTGAATATTCAAAAAAACGCAGTGATGATATAAAAACCGTAATGAGTTTAACCGATGCACTTGTTAGGCTTTTTTCAAACTCATCGCGAGTGCTCGCATTTGGGCGCAGTATTGGGTTGTTTTCGATGGATTTATTTCCCGCATTAAAAGCGCCATTAGCCAAACAGTTAATGGGGCAAGTTAAACAAGGTAGGCGTTTATGAAGCAAGCACAGGTTTGTATTGTAGGTGGCGGCTGCGTAGGGCTGACACTGGCACTTGGATTGGCAAAAGCCGATATAAGCGTAGTTGTACTCGACGGCGCACCAACACAAGCGTTGCCAACTGACGAATATGGTTTGCGCGTAAGCGCGCTAAGCATTGCAAGTCAAACCTTGCTTGAGCAATTAAACGTATGGCCCGAAATTATCGCACAGCGAGCGTGCGCTTATACGCATATGGACGTACGTGATGCCGACAGTTTTGGCAAAATAGCGTTTAATAACGAGCAACTTGAGCTTGAGCATTTAGGCCACATTGTTGAAAACGACATTATCCGCTACGCGCTTATAAAAGAGCTAGAGCAACAACCAAGCGCCACGCTAATGTTCGATACGCAGTATCAGCAAATACATCAAAGCGAATCAGATGTATTTATAACGCTTAAAAGCGGCGAGCCAATTATTGCAAAACTGCTGGTGGCCGCTGATGGGGCAAACTCAGCTATTCGCAAACAATTTAATATGGCGCTTAGCTTTAAAGATTACGATCACCATGCGCTAGTCGCGACAGTTAAAACTAAAGAGCAACATGCAAACACCGCACGCCAAGTGTTTTTACCAACAGGGCCTTTAGCGTTTTTACCATTGAGCGATGAGCATACTCATTCAATAGTGTGGTCTACCAGCCCAAACCACTGCGATGAGCTCCTTGCTATGGATGATAACAGCTTTAATAAAGCCGTTATGGCTGCAATAGATGGTCAATGTGGCCTGTGTGAAGTGCAAAGTAAGCGCACTGCTTTCCCACTTAAAATGCGCTACGCCCAGCAATGGGTTTCAGGCAAAGTGGTACTCATTGGCGATGCTGCACATACAATCCATCCACTTGCAGGGCTTGGTATGAACCTAGGCCTAAAAGATGCGGCTTATTTAATTGAGCTTTTAACAAGCGATAGCAAGGAGTTTGCAAGCACTCGCACACTGCGCGATTACGAGCGCACTCGTAAGCTCGATGCACAAAAGCACATCGCTATGATGCAAGGGTTAAAAGAGTTATTTGAAGGTGCAAACCCAGTTAAAAAACTTATTCGTGGAGTAGGGCTATCATTAGTTGATAATCTTGGGCCAATCAAGCACCTGTTCGCCAAAGAAGCGATAGGAAAGTGATGTAGGTTGAGTGAAACAAAACCCAACGAGAAAAGCGGTTAGTTATTCGCTTTTAATAAAAAACCGATGTTTAATTTAAGCATCGGTTTTTTATTAAAATAAATTAAGTACTTACTTTGTATGTTTTTTCGGTAAACTTTGTTATTTTTACATTAAATATGATAAAAAGTTTTTACTAAATTTTAAGGAAGAAATAAATGTTAAAAATAACACTCTTATTTTTTTTATTAACTGCGTCTGTAGTTCATGCAAAAGATAAACCGTGGGAGTCTTACGCTAAACTTCCAATGGTAGAGCAACCACAAATATCGCCAAATGGAGAAATGATAGCAACACTTTATAATACTGCTGAAGGTCCTACTATCAGTTTAGCTAAATTTCCTAGTATCGAATTCAATATATTAGCAAGTCTCAAAAAAGATAAAGACAGAGTCGACTTTATTCGTTGGTCAGGTAATAAATATATCATTGTTTCTGCTAGTTACCCTGAATATGTCAATGGTCAATACATGAGAGTTTCAAGGTTATATTCGATCAATGTTGAAACCAATGAAAGTAAAATGCTAACTACGCGACGTTTTTCTGAATATAGGTGGTATAGATATCAGAGTTTCAGACTCGTTTCCTCACTTAAAAATGAGCCAGATTTCGCGCTAGTGTCAACGTTTGATGAAAAAGATAAAGCTTATTCTGTTTTTAAAGTTGAATTAGGTGATTCTAGTTTTGATAAAATTCAGAGGAATAAAGAAAATATTGGAAGTTGGTATGCAGACCCTAAGGGAGTTTTACGCCTGGGGATCGCAATTGATAAAAAAGATGATAAGTTTATTGCTTCAATATGGTATCGAGCAAAGAAAGATGAAGCATTAAAAATGATTCATACCCATATTTTGGGTGAAGATAGTACTTTCTCCATCCAAGGCCTTAATGAAGATGGTACAAAAGCTTACGTCCTTTCTGATCGTGTATTACACAGACAAGCTTTATGGTCATATGATATCGAGTCAGGGGAGTTTGAAGAGCTTGTTTATAGTAATGATAAATACGATATAAATAATGCAATCGTTAATAGTGAGGGCGATTTTATAGGGGTTGGCTACTATGATGATTTCTACAAGAGCCATTATTTTTCAGAGGTAGACGGTAAGCAAGAGCTTATGGTTGCTAATTTATTTGGTGATAAGCAAGCTAGTATTGTTAGCCGTAGTAAAGATAGAACACGAATTCTTGTAAATGTAATAAGTGATTCAGTCAGCCCTACTTATTATTATTTTGATTTAAACACAAAGAAAGGCGGCGCTTGGTTATCTAAATTTCCTTATTTAGCACGTAATAAATTTGTACCAGTGCAAAACTATAGCTTTAAAGCGAGCGATGGAGCTGAAATCTCAGGCTATTTTACAAAACCAGAAGGGGTTAAAACTCCGCCGCTAATTGTAATGCCTCACGGAGGGCCTCATAGTCGAGACTACAAATACTTTAATCGAGAGCTTCAATATTTAGTTAGTTTAGGTTATGCGGTATTGCAAGTGAACTTCAGGGGCTCAGAAGGTTTTGGTAGTGCTTTTGAAACTGATGGTTATTATCAGTGGGGTAAACGTATGCAACAAGATGTATATGATGCAATGGATTGGGCTACTAGAACCGGATTAACATCAAAAAATAATGCATGTATTTATGGCGCAAGTTATGGTGGTTATGTTGCATTAACAGCTGCATGGCAAGAGCCCGATCGCTTTAAATGTATTATTAGTATTTCTGGAATATCGGATTTAAAAGGGTTAGTTGAAGATGAAGAGCGACAAGATGCCTACCTAGGTAATATTGTTGATATGACTGATAGTAAAGCCGTTGATGCATTATCTGAGGTTTCGGCAATCAATATGATTAACCGAATTAAAGCCCCACTTTTACTTATCCATGGGACAAAAGATACGAGAGTTGACTATCGACAATCAAAATATTTTTATGATAAAGCAAAGCGAAATTTAGATATAAAGTATGTTGAAATTGATGACGGAACACACTTTTTTGATGACCCAGAAAGCTTAAAAGTACAATACAAAGAGGTTACTGAGTTTCTTAAAAAACACTTGTAAATAAATGAGTGAGCGTTTTTTAACTCGAAACCTATTTTAAATTTACTAGTTATTATAAAAAACCGATGTTTAGTTTAAACATCGGTTTTTTGTTTTAAAATAGTTTTGAACATATTTAAAGCCGCGCTTTTCACGCGAGCAAGTTCGGCGTCTACATGCAAAGTTTAACACTGAGCTTAATTTTACCTGTAGATACCATCTCTCATTTTAAGCTTCAAGGTCGTATTTAACTTTCTTGGAGCTTAAACGCTTCTTGGTTTTTTATTACACCAAAACATATATGAATGAGCTTTCGCATATTTGCACACACAGCTTGCATCGGTGTTTTACCATTGTTTATTAACGTTAACTTGTGTCTCTTTATTGTTTTATTCCATTGCCCTGCAACAATGGCCGCCATATAAAGTTTGCATCGAATTCTGGCTGGCCCAAGTTTACTGATTGATGTTCGCCCTTTTAATTTACCCGATTCATTATGCCGTGGGATTAATCCACAATAAGCTGCCGCTTCTTTGGCTTTATTAAATTTTTTAGCCGCAAACAAATACGTCAGCTCTCTCGATAATACGGGCCCTATGCCAGGGATAGACTCAAGTAGTTTCCTGTTTCTTTTTAAATCAGGTTCATTATCTATGTGGTTATCAATGTCAGATTTAAGCTGTTTAATTTCATCATCTAAAAACGCGATTGTCACTTTTATCGATTGGCAAACACGTGCTGAAACGTTGCTGAATTCACTTGCTTCTAATCGGTTAGCTTCTCGTTGTCGGTTACTCTCAAGCGCATCTAAACGACGGATAAGGGCTTTAAGCTCTCTAACTTCTAATGCATCAGGTTGCCAATAACTAACGACTGCGTGCTTAGCACAGCCGTAATGAGCAAGCATCGTTGCATCAGATTTGTCTGTTTTATGAATTATGTTTAAAGCGTCTGCATACTTTTTAGCTTTACCGGGATTCGCTAAAATAATATTAAAGCCTTGCTCGTGTAAAAAATACATCAGTGCTTCATGATAAACACCCGTTGGTTCGAGGGTGATAACGAGCTCATTAGCAGCGCTTTTAGTTGTATTTAAAAGCCATTTTTCTATTGCTAAAAAGTCTTGATGCTTGTTTTTAAAGACTTTTGTTTTAATTTTGTTTGTAAGCTGGTCTCTCAACCACGATAAATCAATCTTCTCTTTACTAATATCAATGCCGATAAACATCATCTCTACTTACTCCCCTTGTACATACAGCATCTACTTAAAAAA
>NZ_AUTP01000320.1:0-3803 GCF_000498075.1 Pseudoalteromonas sp. TAB23 | reverse complement strand
CGTACTGCTGGTAGTAAAAGCAACGGCGTTTTCGCGCATTGAGGCCGCAGCGCCTGCAATCTCGTCGCTTACTTCGCCTTTAATTTTAAGGCTTATAAGTAGGGCGGTTAGCTCAATTTCACTCATATTACCTTGCATTATTTCATCAAAAAGCGCTTTGGCGTCTGCGTAGCTTAATGATTGCCCCGTAATTAGTTGCTCAATCGCGTGTTGAACATTTATGGGTTGTTCTGGTTGTGTACTCATAATGTCCTCTTTTATTTAGCGCGTGTTAAGTAAGCGACACTTTGCTGAAGTAGCATTGCGCCGTTTGGCGTTAGTATTGATTCTGGATGAAACTGATAACCTAATGCGTTGTCATCATGATGATAAATAGCCATAGGGATATCTTCGTACTGGGCAATAACCTCAATATTATCAGGCACTTTTGTTGCCATTAATGAATGGTAACGTGCCACAGGCATTGTATTGCCCATACCATCAAATACAGGGTGCTCGCCTAAATTAATAATTGAAGACTTACCATGTACGGTTTCACCCGCGTGACCGATTACTCCACCGTAACTTTGTGTTAATGCTTGTTGGCCTAAACAAATGCCTAGCATTGGGAAGTGGCCTTTAGAGAGCTCAATAAGCTCCATTAAACAGCCTGCATCGCTTGGTGTTCCAGGGCCAGGCGAAAGTACTAATAGCACTTGGCCTTGCTCTTGGCGCATTTTGTTAAAAATAACCTCGGCGCTAATGTTGTTTCTGTAAACAACCAGTTCGCAGCCAAGCATCATAAGCTCATCAACAAGGTTATATGTAAATGAGTCAAAGTTATCTAAAAAATAGATTTTAATAGGATTCGCTTTACTCATTTTATACCGCCTTATACGTAGATTTTATGGCGGTGATAACCGCTTGTGCTTTAGCGCGAGTTTCGTTTGCTTCTGAAATAGGATCTGAGTCAAACACGACACCGGCACCTGCTTGCACATACGCTTTATTATTTTTAACAAAAGCTGAGCGAATAACAATACAGCTATCCATTGCGCCATCACCGGTTAAGTAACCTACTGCGCCGCCATAGCTGCCACGGCGTTTACCTTCAGTTTGACGAACAAGCTCAGCAGCACGAACCTTTGGTGCACCAACAAGCGTGCCCATGTTCATACAAGCTTGGTACGCATGCAGTGCATCAAGCTCGGGTTTTAGTGTGCCAACAACGCGTGACACTAAATGCATTACTTGTGAATAGCGGTCTACTTTTAATAGCTCTTTGGCAAAACGAGTACCTGCAACACTAATGCGGGCTACGTCGTTACGGGCTAAATCGACAAGCATTAAATGCTCGGCGCGCTCTTTTTGATCGTTTCTAAGTTCGAGCTCAATGCGGCTGTCTAGGTCTGGGTTTATTTGCCCATTAGCAAATTTGCCACGTGGGCGAGTGCCAGCAATTGGGTATACTTCAACTTGCTGAGATTGCACTGTGTATTTAAGTGCTGATTCAGGCGATGCGCCAAATAAAGCAAAGTCTTCATCGCGCATATAAAACATATACGGGCTTGGGTTTTGCTTTTTAAGCTGGCTATAAGCATGCAAAGCGTCAGGACAAGGTAGTGAAAATGTACGCGATGGCACTACCTGAAAAATATCACCGTCTACAATATTCTTTTTAAGCTTAACTACTTGCTCGCAGTAAGTGTCATCGTCTATATCAACGCTTACCTCACATTCGCCACTTTGCATATCCGCACTAAATTCTGAGGCGTTATCGCACAGTGTATTTAATCGCTCTAGCTCTTTGCCTACTTCAAAGCAATTTGCATGTACGTCTGGGCCGTTAAATACATTACCAATGAGTTCGGTTGTTTGTTTTTGATGATCAATAACAACTAAGGTTTCGGCTAAATAAAATACGTAATCTGGGCAGGTATTTTCGCCATCAGGTACATCACTTAACTGCTCAAAGTTTGCTACCATATCGTAGGCAAATACACCGCCTAAAAATAACGAAAATGGATTGTTAGTTGTGCTTTTTATACTGTTAATACAAGTGCGCAGAGCGCTAAATGCATTATCTGCAATTAGTTTACTCGCTTCGTCAGTATCGCCGCTAGTGTCTAAATAACACAGGGTAAGTGTTGCGCCGTCTAAAGTAGCGTCACAGCTTTTAACATTTGCCTGCAAGTAGCTTAGAAGCTGTTGCCCATTATTAGATTGAGCAGTAATAGTAACTGTTTTACCTTGGCATACAATGCGCAGGGCACAGTCGACTAAAATTAAACTTTTAACACTGTCTTTAGAATCAATCTCAGCCGATTCAAGCAGTAGTGAGTTAGGCTTATCAAGTGCCGCGTATAATGCAAGTGGACTACTTATATAGTCGCGTACTTGCGTAATGCTTGTTACTTCGCCTGGTGTGGTAGTTATATGACTAAAAATCAAACCTCATTCCCTCAAAAAATTAAACCCCGCAATGCTTTAGCAATGCGGGGTTTGAATAACGATATCTAAATTACAAACAGATCATTACCGTCCCGCTATATCAGGCGCCACCACCAACGATGTGTAAGAGTAAGACCGTTATTCATGTTTTTCTGCCTCAAAATTTGTTAAATATTTTTAACGTATACGTTTCGTAAAATTTAGTTATAAAAAAACCCGCATAGTTGCGGGTTTTGAATTTTTGTTAGACACGACAATTCATCACCCGATAATTACGAGTGCCACCACCAAATAGTGTTTAAGTTTGAATTGATCATTATTGTTAATTCTTAATGTGTCTGAAAGTGGCTACAGTAAAACGTATCTTATGCTTTTGTGTCAAGTGTTTATTTAAAACAATTTAGTCAAAAAAGTTGTTATACTTACATAAACACCAGTAACCCTTAATTTTAAGCAGTTTTCTTTTGATAAAATATGATTTACATAGCCATACCACACATTCAGACGGGCGTTTAACGGTTGAAGAATTATTGCATCGCGCTGTTGATAAAAATATTGATGTGTTTGCTATTACCGATCATGACACTGTGGCGGCTATTAAGCCTGCGCAGCAATTTATTGAAGCAGAAAACTTACCGCTTTCATTAATAACGGGTACCGAAGTGTCTACTAAATGGGAAAGCTTCGAAATTCATATTGTAGGTTTAAATATTGATATTAATAATATTGACCTTACCTCTTTATTATCAGCTCAGCAGCAAAAGCGAGAAGAGCGTGCACTAGAGATTGGTGTTCGCCTTGCAAAAAATGGCTTTGATGGCATTTACGAGCAAGCTAAAGAGCTGGCAAAAGACGCGCAAATAACGCGTGCACATTTTGCACGTGCCCTTATTGAGCGCGGTGTTGCTAAAAATTTCCCGGGTGTTTTTAAAAAGTACTTAGGGCGTGGCAAAACAGGCTACGTACCAAGTTGCTGGTGCACCATGCAAACCGCTATTGAGGCCATACATGCCGCTGGTGGTGTTGCTGTACTTGCGCATCCAAGTAGCTATCAAATGTCAAACAAGTGGCTACGCAAATTATTAGTAGAATTTAAAAGTGTAGGAGGGGACGCAATGGAAGTTGCACAACCTCAACAGGCGCCAAGCGAACGTCAATTTTTAGGTGAACTCAGCCGTGAGTACGAACTACTTTGCTCGCAAGGGTCTGATTTTCATTTTCCGACAAGCTATTTAGAGCTTGGCAAAAATTTATACCTACCAAAAGACTGCCAAGGTGTTTGGCAAGCTTGGGAAGGAGAAGAAGGGGCATTAACATGAGTCAATTATTTCATATTCATCCTGATAACCCGCAACCGAGACTAATTAGTCAAG
>NZ_AUTP01000319.1:0-17664 GCF_000498075.1 Pseudoalteromonas sp. TAB23 | reverse complement strand
AAGCCGTTGATATTATTAAACAAGGCGGCGTTGTTGTTTACCCAACAGATTCGGGCTACGCCATCGGTTGTAACATTGGTAATAAGCAAGCCAAAGAGCGCATAGAGCGTATTCGTGGTATTGAAAAAAACGATAATTTTACGCTAGTTTGTCGTGATTTATCGGAGCTATCTACTTACGCACGCGTAGATAACCAGCTATTTAGGTTAATAAAAAATAATACGCCAGGGCCTTATACCTTTATTTTTAAAGGCACAAAAGAAGTCCCTAAACGTTTATTAAACGACAAGAAAAAAACCATTGGCATGCGTGTAATTGAACACCCAATAGCCTGTGCGTTGCTTGCCGAACTTGGTGAGCCGTTAATGTCGTGTTCTTTAATTTTACCAGGTGAGCAGTTTACAGAATCAGATCCTGATGAAATATTAGAGCGTTTAGATAAACACGTTGATTTAATTATTCACGGTGGCCACTTAGCCGAGCAAGCAACCACGGTAATCGATTTGTCGGAAGATGAAATTAAGATTTTGCGTGTTGGCTGTGGTGATACAAGCCCGTTTGAGTAATAGCGAGTGAGCGAAAGCACTGCGAATACAAAAAATAGTGAAAAGCCAGTGCAGCAAAAGCTGCCACTGGCTTTTTTGCATGGTAAAGCGGTTGTAGACAAACCAGAAGATTTATACATTCCACCTGACGCGCTCGAAATAATATTAGAAACCTTTGAAGGCCCGCTCGATTTACTGCTTTATTTAATTAAAAAGCATAAGCTTGATGTGCTCGAACTTTCTATTTTTAGTATTACAGAGCAGTACGTAAGTTATGTAGAAATGATGACCGAGTTTCAGCTCGAACTTGCTGGTGAATATTTAGTAATGGCTGCGTTACTTGCGCAAATTAAGTCGCGCTTATTATTACCTGTACACGAAGAGCTTGAAGAGGAAGAAGATCCTCGCGCTGAGCTTATTAAACGCCTGCAAGAGTATGAGCTGTTTAAACAAGCCGCCGAAAACCTCGACGATATTCCTCGTGTTGGTCGTGATATTTTTATAGCGCATGCCGCTATGCCAATAAGTGAAGATACAAGTCAAAACCTCCCCGATATTGAACTTAAAGACTTAATGCTGGCGTTGAGTGGTGTAATGGCGCGTGCTAAAACCTTTGAACATCATCAAATTACTGCTGAAGTACTCTCAACCCGAGAGAGAATGAGCCAAATATTACAGCAACTATCGCAAGCAAACTCGGCAGTGGTATTTAATGCGCTTTTTACCCCAAATGAAGGGCGAAGTGGTGTAGTGGTTAGTTTTATAGCTATGCTTGAGCTTATTAAAGAAGGACTTGTTACCTGTTTGCAAGTAAGCCCTGAGAGCTTAATTTATGTCAGCTTAAGCGAACAATCCACCCTATAAACTTATCTGTTTAATCATCTATTTGCAAAACTGACTTTAAATAATAAAGTTCTGTGCGTATACGCACGTAAAGTGTTTGTAAATGTTATTTTCATTTACGGCTGTGCACTATATTGTAACGTCATAGCATTATAGGACGTTACACATGTTTAAAAATACACCTTCATCTTACGGACTTGTCGCCATTATTTTACATTGGCTCATGGCACTGACTATTTTTGGCCTGTTTGGTTTAGGTTTATATATGGTTGAGCTTACTTATTACGATAGCTGGTATAAAGGTTCACTCGATTTACATAAGAGTATTGGTATTACGCTTGTGGCCGTATTTTTATTTAGAATTTTATGGCGTGCTTTATCTACACAACCTAAACCATTAGGTGAGAGTAAAGGCATGAACCAATTAGCGCATACGGCGCATATTGCTATGTATATTATTTTTGCTGTTATTGTTGTTGCAGGGTATTTAATATCAACCGCAGACGGGCGTCCAATAGAAGTATTTACTTTATTTAACGTATCAGCGCTTGATTTTGCCTTTGATGACCAAGCCGATATTGCAGGAAAAGTACATTATTACGGCGCGTGCACATTAATCGGGTTTGCAGTATTGCATGCACTAGGGGCGTTAAAACATCACTTTATCGATAAAGATAAAACCTTAATTAGAATGATCAAACCATTAAAGGATGATTAAAATGAAAAAATTATTAGTAAGCACAGCCGTTTCGGCTGCAATGATGTTATCGGCAACANCCGCCAATGCAGCTGATTATGTAATTGATACAAAAGGCGGGCACGCATCTGTTAACTTTAAAATTAAACACTTAGGTTACAGCTGGTTATATGGTCGTTTTAATACTTTTGACGGCACATTTAGTTACGATGCTAAAAACCCTGATGCGTCAAAAATTATGGTAAACATTGATACCACAAGTCTTGACTCTAACCATGCAGAGCGCGATAAGCATTTACATGGTAAAGATTTTTTAAATGTAGATAAATACCCAAAAGCGACATTTAAAAGCACGAGTATTAAATTTGATGAAGACGGCGAAGAGGCTGATGTAACCGGTGAGTTTACGCTGCACGGCGTAACTAACACTATTACCTTTGAAATAGATAAAGTGGGCGAAGGTAAAGATCCGTGGGGCGGCTACCGCGTAGGTTTTGAGGGCGAAACCAGCCTTAAACTTACCGACTACGGTATTGATTACAACTTAGGACCTGCATCTACTCATGTTGATATTATTTTATCAATAGAAGGCGTTCGTCAGTAATACCATTATTTAATATAAAAACGCCACTTACTGTGGCGTTTTTTTTGCTTAACAGAAACTCAAATTAAGCGACTTCGAATTTGCTTATTTTGCGCTATTAATACGTGACTGTAATAGCGGCCTTAAATGCTCGGGCAACCAGCGCATGAGTAAATCATTATAAGCCTGCGTTCTTTTAATAACTTTAAGCTGCTCATTAAGAATAGCAATGTCTTCTGCGCCTTGCTCGTTTTTAGTACAGCCAATAAAACCATAACTGAGCGCTGGGGATTCGGTTAATGGACGCTGCGTTAAGTTTTCTTCAAAGTGCATTGATTTAGCTAAATAGTAATGCTCGCTTGGGTAACCCAGCAAAATATCAATTCGTTTTAGGTTAAGCATATATGTGAGGCTCGCTAGGCTATCGCGAGTGGGTCTAATTACTAAATCTATATTAGGCGTACTGTTTATCAATGTATCTATCTCTTGGCCATAAGAGCGGCTCATAGAGATCCCAAGAGTTAGTTTTTTGTCTTGTATTAAATTGAGTAGTGATACTTCTTTTGATTCCGCTATATTTAACGCTTTGGCGAGTCTTTTGTGCATTGCTATTGAAGGCGAGAGGCCCGTTGTTGAGCTCTCCTCTGTAAAATAAATATGCTCTTTTCTGTAATCATTTTTATAAAGCGATAACGCACAAACATTATTTGAAGTATTAGATAGCTCTTGGATTACTTTACCTGAAGGGATAAGCATGCGGTTAAAGGTAATATTAGGAAGTTGTTTTTCAAGTAATGAAATTATGCTTTCGTCACGGCCTTGGTGTTGATATTGACCATTTAAAATATAATAGGGTGCAAAGTCGTGCGCTAGCCAGTTTATGGTTCTAGCATTGCCTATTGAGCTCAGACAGAAAAAAAGTAAGAAAGTTAAAAATATACGGAGCATTACAACAGCTGCCAGTAATTATTATTGTAAAACTATTGTAACCAATAAAGAGCTAAAAAGTAAAATGCCAGCAACGAGGCTGGCATAATATCTTATCAATAATTGCAATAATAAAAGGGCAATTAAAGTTATGTGTTGCTTAGTTAGCTTTTAGCCACTTAACAAACTGGCGTGCATCACTCGCTTTTTGAAACAATGCATTTTTTAAACCTTGTGTATCACTAAAGATTACACGATGTTTGTTTACTGAAATTGATTGCACTGGATGTGCGATTTGGATCATAGACCCATTATATTTATAAGACATAATAAAACTCACTTTATTCTTGTTATTTATTCTGCGCTATATTTTTATAGCAAATTGCAGTTAATAAATTAACGATGTTGTGTTTAGCTTCATTACAGTGTTGACGATCTTTATGACACTTTTGCGATGATAATAAAAATTATCTCGGTATTATTCAAGGGGTTCTCGCCGTACAATAACTTAGCTTTCAAATATACGTTTTGCGGGGCTTACTGGATCAGGGTAAATGGTTAACCGCGGCGGTTTCTTTAAACCAGAGAGGGAAGGTAACTTATATATGAATTGTGTGCAAGCTATTTTTGTAAAAATATTTATAATAAATCTTATCAACTGCTTACAAAGCCCATTTTTAGTTACCAAAGGATAAGTATGAATTACCTAATAGTGAGTGATATTTATGGTTTAACCCCTGCTTTAAGGAGGTTATCACAGGCAATTAGTTCAAATTTAGTTATTGTTGACCCTTACAATAACAAGTTTCAAGCTATTGAAAGTGAACAAGATAGTTACAACAATTTTATACAGCACTGTGGCCATGATAAATACACCGACAAACTTCAAAAATGCTTTGAGAGTTTAAAAATGCCAACGACGTGTATTGCTTTTAGTGCAGGGGCAAGTGCAGCATGGCGGGCACAGTTATTAACAGGCAATACACACCTTAAAAAGTTAATTGGCTTTTATCCGTCGCAAATTAGACATAATTTAAATTTAAGCGCAAAAGTACCCTGTGAGTTCATATTTCCAGCAAGTGAGAGTCACTTTAATGTTGATGAAGTTATTAAAGCTTTAAGCACCAAAGCGGATGTTAAGTGCTATAAAACCAATTTTTTGCATGGTTTTATGAACGAGTACTCAACCAATTTTAATGCGCAAGGGCTTGTTGAATATAGTAACTATATAAAACTGAGCAGCCGTTAAAGCGTGTTTAGCTGTTCTTTACTAATATCAGGAAAATCGGTGCGGGTATTATATTTTGCATACAGCGTTGTAAAAACGCTACTACCGGATAGCTTATCTAACTCTTTTATAAAGGTTTTCGCACTAGATCGAGCGGGTCTACAGCATACTTGATACTGTTTTATTATACCCGCGACAGATAAACCTTGTTTTTGTAGCTCCAAATCGGCCTGTGCAAAAAAAGCCGCACCCGTCCAATAAACACGTTGCTGGGCTCGTTGTTTCCACATATCGGCAGAGAGCTTATTGAGTGGCTGTGTTTTAGTTTTAGTTTGCAGGCGGGCACGATCAAATCCAGCATTTAAACGTTGTACAAATTGCGGCTGGGTAATTATACCGCTGTCACGCATTATTACGTTTTGCATATAACTGGCAAAACCCTCGCTTAGCCAAAAACCGGAGTAAGGAAGTAGCGGCAAATATAAATGCGAAAGTTCATGGTATAGCGTCCAATCTTTAGTGAATGCATTTAAACTGGCATAGCGATCTATATGTAGTTCAAGCCCATCGGGGTTATTGCGCTTAACTGTAGCCCAAGGTACAGGCTCAAAAGCGAAGTATTGCGGTTTTAAATAAATAGGCAATGTGGTTTGTTTTAAAGGTCCCAGAGTATTTTGTGTTTTTTCAACACTTTGATTAACCCATGTAGACACCGTATTTTGAGCATTACTTGAGAGCGAGCTAAGGTTATGTATGACTACTTCAACGGCTAATACGTTAAAAGAGCTGATTGATAGTAGCAGTACAAAAAAGAATTTCATTAAAATGCTCCACTGTAATTTAATAACTGGTACGCCAGGCTTAATATACAAGACCAACTAAATGGATAAATAATCACGCCTAATTCTTTATTTTTTAAAATGATAGTAACTATAAAAGTACAAATACAGACACTCCTAGCTAAGCATGGTTTAATCAATTAATCGTTATTTTAAGTTAGGTTTAGCCATGACGTATCAGCATATTCACGTTCCTGAGCACGGCCAAAATATCACTATTGATGCACAAGGACATTGGCAAATACCGTTAGAACCTATAATTGCCTTTATTGATGGCGATGGCGTGGGTCTAGATGTTATGCCGGTAATGCGCCATGTTGTTGATAGTGCAATTGAGTATTGTTATAAAAGTGCACGGAAAATTCATTGGATGCAGGTTTATAATGGCGAGCAGGCCGCAAAGCTGTATGACGGTGATTGGTTTCCGCAAGAAACAATTAACGCGGTACGTGCCTGTAAAATTGCCATAAAAGGGCCGTTAACCACACCACTGGGTGGTGGCTTTCGATCTCTTAATGTTGCACTCAGGCAAGAAATGGATTTGTTTGTAAATATGCGCACTATAAAAGGCTTTAGTGCACTCCCTTCTCCTTTAAAAAACCCTTTTTTAACAAACATAACAGTGCTTCGTGATAGTAGCGAAGACGTGTACTCAGGTATTGAGTGGCAAGCAGGCAGTGTAGAAAGCGAAAAAATGCTCGATTTTTTATGTGAGGAAATGGGCGTAACCCGCTTAAGGTTTTCACAAGAGTGCGGAATTGGTATTAAAAATATATCTAAAGAAGGCTCTGAGCGACTAATGCGCTTTGCAATTAACTATGCACTTAAAAACGATAATGAATCATTAACGCTAGTGCATAAAGGTAATGTACTTAAATTTACCGATGGTGCATTTAAGCGTTGGGGGTTTGCACTTGCACAAAACGAGTTTAATGCCACTGCACATGAAAATGGGCGTTGGTTGCAAATAGAGCGAGCACACCAAGCGCCCTTAATTATTAAAGAAGTCATAGCCGACAACATGCTGCAACAATGTTTAATGCATCCAGAGCAATTTGATGTAGTGGTGACTACTAACCAAAATGGTGACTTTTTAGCGGATATGCTCAGTGCACAAGTTGGCGGTGTTGGCATAATGCCCGCTGCAAATTTAAATAACGATGTCGCATTTTTTGAGCCTACACATGGCACGTTTGAACGTATAGCAGGGCAAAATAAAGCAAACCCCAGCAGTAGTATTTTAAGTGCGGTATTAATGCTTAAATTTATGGGATGGGACGAAGCCGCATTACTCATAGAAAATGCGTTAGAGCAAACATTTAAAAGCGGTGAAGTAACCTTTGATTTAGCAAAAGAGCAGAGCGATAACTCAAGTATTCATAACTCGACAACCTTAACTTGTACTGGCTTTGCAAAGAAGGTTATCGAGCACTTTTAAATACATCCATTATTAAGCTGCTGAGGCAGTTTTTACTCTGTGCATACAAGGGCGGTTGGTTAACTGCGCTGCACGATGGTAAATCTCATGTGCTTGGGGTTCATCGCACTGCGTACCACTAAGCGTATCCATTAACGCAACAACAATAATTGCAGGAACCTGGCAGCAATATTCGTCTAAAACGGCTTCCGTAGTTTGTGCATCAACATGGCAAAGTGGATGATTTTTGAGTTGGTATGCATTTAATAATGTATCAACTTCTAATACATCATCTGGTTGATGTTTTGTTTTACGGCATTTACAACCAAACTCATCAACTAAAGTAGCTAACGCTTGGTAAGTTTCAGTGGTGTTAGCTTTAGTGCATAACTGCTCTTCAATGAACTGATGTAAGTTAGCATCGATGAATAATCCGTCTTGGCGTGTGAAAGAAGCTGTTGTCATAATAATTACTCTTAGTTTGTTGGCTTAACTTCACTCTAGCGCTAAGTGTATTATTAATAAAATTGTTGTTTTCAATAACTGATATTGATTTTATCAATAGTAAGTTTTAAAACTAAATAAAAAATAGAAAACATATCTAAATAATACTAATTAATTTGGTGCAATGCGGGGAAAGTGTGCACAAAACTGGAACAAGGGGAGGAGTTAAGGAATAAAGAAGGAATTTTAGTTAATTGTTTTTATTGAATTTTAATTATTTTATGAAGTTGGTACTAAGCTTGCTAATAATACGCTGTAGGTAGATTCCTATATCGACGATTTCCAAAAGCGCCACGGTATTTTCCCAAAGTTGAATACCGTGGCGCTTTTTTATTTTTCGCGTGTATTTTATTTAGCCGTCACAATAGCAATAACAATGTTAAATTTTAATAAAGTAGGGAATAGCCACTAAAATAGCGCCTACAATCAGTAGCATGCTAACACTGGTCATAAAGTACGGAAACACCAATAACGATAAACCAATACAAAGTGGTACTACGGCTTTTTTTCTTCGCCCGTAAGTAAGGTAGCCAATACCTATGCCGCCAAACAAAACACTCCACGCAATTATTGATGCACTATCCATTTTTTCTCCATTTGAAGTTATTGTATAAAACCGAGCTTGTTCGAAACTTATAACTCAACATATCTGTATTTAATTTATCTATCTGCAATCGTTTTAGCAAACGCTAATAACTCACGTCTTAACCATTGGTGTGCAGGGGCATGGTGCAGCAGTGGGCTCCATATCATTTTTACTTCAATAGGCACTATTTGAAATGGTACAGGGCTGATTACTAAATCAGTATGAGAGGTTAATAACTTAGCTTGCCTGCGCGGTAGGGTGGCAATAAGTTGCTCTGATTGGCAAAGCAGGCTTGCGACCATGTAGTGGCGAGTAAAAACACGTATTTTACGGGTTTGTTCTAGTTGCCAAAGCGCTTCATCTACCCAGCCTAATTTTTGCTTTCCCGATTTATTAGTAACAGCGGCCTCCGGCCCCCAACCTGCACGGTTTACCCAAATATGTTCTTTTTGTAAGTAGTCGTCTAACCCTGATTGTTGTAAAAATGTATTTTTAGGATGGGTTAAACAACAGTAGTTATCTCGCCATACACTGGCTTGATGAAACGAGCGTGGTAGGCCATTAAAGCGGTTTATTGCTAAATCAATAGTGCCTTTTTCCATGTCTTGCAGGTTTACGTCGCTTGGGCTTAATACATCAAAATTAATACCTGGATTTTTACTAAGCTGCGCCGTTATAAAAGGGGCTATTAAGGTCGACTCTATGTAGTCGTTTGCCATTATTCTAAACGTAACTTCAGCAGTTGCTGGGTTAAACTGCTCACTAGGCTGCGTAATAGCTTCAGCCATTTTTAATAGGGCCTCAACTTCAGGCTTTAATGCAAGTGCCTTTGCCGTTGGCGTCATAGAGCCTGCGGCACGCACAAGTAGCGGGTCGTCAAATAAATCGCGCAAACGTTTTAATGCGTTACTCATAGCCGGTTGAGTAAGCGCGAGTTTATTTGCAGCTTTTGAAACACTTTTTTCATCGATGAGTACATTTAAGTAAACTAACAAGTTGAGGTCGACGTTTCTTATATTCATATGGGCGTGTTGGCCTTTCAGGGTTGAAATTTGTTCAATCTAGGGGCGATTTAATCGCGGCGCGAGGTTTGCCACCTAGTGGGCTAAGTAAAAATCGAGCAACAAAGAGTTAATTGTCCCTAGAAAGAACCCTATGGGCAGTGTGTATTTGGCCTTTATGCAGCGTTAAAGTACATTTATGGGGAGTCACCACACTACATGTACTTTGCCTTGCTTAAAAACCAAATACACGGCTGCAAAATTAACCTCGAAAGGTCAATACGCCCAATAAATTCTATTTATATGCTTTATTAATTATCTAAATTAAAGCCTGCTTGCTAAGGTGTAAACTATTAATAAAAAATAACCGCCATAACTGGCATCAATATAAGTGCTGTATTTATGCAAAATAAGCTAACAAATCAATCTAATAATGCGCTACAACACGTTGTAGCCAGTAAGCTTGCACGATCTGTTTTTGCTGGATTTGAGGCGATGTTTTCGCAATTTTTAAATATTACACTGGGTGCACAAAGCCGTTTTGAACAACGACAGTATCACAGTGTACAAAGTGCTATGCGTGAACGTTTACAAGTGTATGAGCGCGAAGTAAAAAACGTGAGTGAAGCCGTGAGAGTTATTGCTTACGCTGAACTTACTTGCCCGCAAACGTGGCAGTTAGCTAAAAATATTTACGGCGATATGGTAGAAAATCACGAAAATAAACCCATTGCGCATACATTTTTTAACTCAACGTTTGGGGCAATTTGGGACGATAAAAAAATTCGTACTGTGCATTTGTTTGTATTAAAAGCAAAGTATCGTAGTGAGCCACGCTCTTATGAAAGCTTAGTGAGCAGGGTATCGCTACATAATGGGTTTAATAACGCCGTTAAAACGCTTATTACTAATCAAGTATTTAGAGTGCCGTTTAGTCATTTAGAACGCGATGTAGCCACATTACAAAGTACGTTAATGCAAGGCGCTAAGCAGCAATGCAAACAGGTGTACGAACTTATAAATTTAAACGATGGGTATATTGAATACGCCAACTCATTATTTTTTAGAAACAAAGCCTGTTATTTAATTGGGCGCTGTATTGCTAAAAATGGCGACAATATGCCTTTTGCCATTGCTATTCTAAATACCGATGAGGGACTAAAGCTTGATGCTGTAATGATGGGCGCCGATCAATTAAGTTTATTATTTGGTTTTGCACGCACCTATTTTATGGTTGATACCGATAAGCCCGCTCGTTATGTAGATTACTTAAGTGTGTTAATGCCACATAAACAGCGCTTTGAGTTATTTAACGCCATTGGTTTTATAAAGCACGCCAAAACTGAGTTTTATCGGCACAAGGTTGATACGACTAAAAATAGTCCAGCCAACTTTAAGTATGTTACAGCACCAGGGACGCCAGGTATGGTAATGCTAGTATTTACTATTGAAGGGCTAGATTACGTTTATAAAGTAATTAAAGACAAATTTAGTGCGCCAAAAACAGCCACCAAAGCACAAGTGAAAGAAAAGTATAACTTTGTAAAACAAGCCGATAGGGTTGGTCGTTTGGTAGACACACACGAATTTAGATATTTAGCGTTTGATTTAAGCCGTTTTAGCGACGAGCTGCTTGAGCAGATGAAAAGCCAAATTGGTAGCAGCATGGTTATATCTGGCAAGGCACTTATTTTAAAGCACGTTTATGTTGAGCGTAAAATGACCCCGCTTAATTTATATATTACCCAATGCGATAACAAAACCTTAGAGAGAGTTATGCATGATTACGGTAAAGCAATTAAAGAATTAGCCGGTGCTAATATATTTCCGGGCGACATGCTAATGAAAAACTTTGGCGTAACGCGATGGGGGCGAGTGGTGTTTTACGACTTTGACGAAATTTGCCCACTAACCGATTGCAACTTTAGAGAGGTACCACAAACCCAAAATGCACTTGAAGAGCTAAGTAGTAACTCGTATTTTGATATAGCTGAAAACGATATATTTCCGAGCCAATTTAAGGTGTTTTTTAGCGCCAACGAGATTGCGTTTAATTATTTTAATAATGAGCACAGTAACTTGTTTTTAGCGACGTTTTGGCAAGGTTGTCAACAACAAGTACACAATGGTTTTTTACCCGATGTTTATCCTTACAAACAAAGTTGGCGCTTTTGAGGTTGTTTGAATCTGTGTTCATCCCCATCTATATGTTATTACAGTTTTTAAACTTGGAGCAACAATGAAATATATTTCTCATGAAGATGGTAATCTTGCATTTAGTGAAACCGAAAAACCGGTTTTAAAGAGCTATGAAGTACTTGTTAAAGTTGCAGCAATAGGTGTAAACCGTGCAGACAGTATGCAGCGCCAAGGTAAATACCCGGCCCCTGCGGGAGATAGCCCTATTTTAGGTTTAGAGTGTGCCGGTGTTGTTAGCGATATTGGCGGTAAAGTTGATAGAGTTTGGCTTAATAAACGTGTTTTTGCTTTGTGTTCTGGTGGCGCTTACAGTGAATATGTAGCCGTTGATGCAAAGCAGCTTATGGAATTACCCGATGATGTAACAATGGCTGAAGGCGCTGCAATAAGCGAAGTGTACCTAACAGCATTTGGCGCATTATTTGAGCTTGGTAAATTGCAAAAAGGGCAAACAGCGCTTATTCATGCAGGTGCTAGTGGTGTGGGCGGTGCAGCAATTCAAATGGCTAAAAGTGCAGGTGCTACCGTGGTTATTACTGCCGGTACGGATGAAAAATGCCAACACGCAAAAGAACTCGGTGCCGATCATGTCATTAACTACAAAACCACTGACTTTGTAGAATATATGAAAGCAAATGAGTTAACAGCTAATGCAATTGTAGATCCTGTTTCGGGTAGTTACTTAAATAAAAATGCCGCTATTGCAGCGATGGATTGCCAAATTGTAATGCTTGCATTTTTAGATGGACGTTTTGCAGAAGTTGATTTTGCAGCGCTTTTACGCAAACGTATTTCGTTTCATGCCTCAACGCTTAGAAATCGTAGTATTGAGTTTAAACGCCAAGTACGCGACGACTTTGTAGCACGCTTTTACAATGATATTGCCACTAAAAAGTACGACTTTAACTTGTATAAAACATTGCCTTGGAGCGACGCAAACGAAGCTCATGCTATTTTAGAGCGTAATGAAAATGCTGGTAAAGTTGTTTTACTTGTAGAGTAACTCTTTAATTTTAGGGTTTAGCCCATATACTAAGCCCTACAAAAAACACTTAAGGTTTAATAATGAATCCAATACTAGCAATACTTAAAGAGCACAATGTAAGCGACGAAAAAGTAAAAGCATTGTTTGAAGCGTTTACTCAAAACCCAATGATGGCAATGGCGCTTGTTCAAGAGCTTGGTATTCCGCCAGAAAAACTACAGCAACTAATGGCAGTCGTAATGACTCAACCGCACCTTATTAAAGAAGCGACTGACGAACTTGGTTTAGATTTTGAAAAAGTAAAAGAAGCGAAAGAAAAACTAAATCAATAATTTTTTATGTGATAAAACATAAAACAATAAAAAAGCATAAGTATTTACTTATGCTTTTTTATTTGGCTTATTCTTTTATGACTACTCTTTTGGAAGTAGTACTGTGTCGATAACATGAATTACGCCGTTGCTTGCTTTTACATCAGCTTTTACAACTTTAGCGTCATTTATCATTACGCCCATGCTGTCGGCTTTAACCATAACTGATTGGCCTTGTAGTGTTTTCGCACTGTCTACATTCATTACATCGGCTGNCCGCCGTTAGCTTGTCTTTGTTTTCAGGCTTGAGTAGCATTTCAACAGTGCCTTCAGGTAATTTAGAAAATGCAGCATCTGTTGGTGCAAAAATAGTAAAGGGTCCTTTACCTTGCAGTGTTTCAACTAAACCTGCGGCTTTAACAGCAGCAACAAGAGTAGTGAACGAACCATTTTCAACGGNTACTTCAACAACGTCTTTTTTCATACCATGATGATCAGCATAAGCCATTGTAGTAAATCCAAGGCTTGCAGTTGTAAACAATAATGCAGTAGTAATTTTCTTAAACATTTTATTTTCCTTTAAGTTAATACCCGTTGGTTTCGTTAAATGTTACGACGCTCTAAATTTAATCGATCAATTAAAATTAGTAGTCAACATGTTTTGTTACATCATTGATTGAACTGCAGCTAATTAGCAAAGTCATATAAACAGTTACTCAATTAAATACTTGTTCAATTGAAGGGAATAGGCATGAAATTAGTTTATAAGTTTTGGAAAAATAACCGCTCTCTTATCGTATTTATTGCACTAATGAGCGTATTTAGAAGCGCTGTAGCCGATTGGTACGAAGTGCCAACAGGTTCAATGAAACCGACAATTCAAGAAGGTGACAGAATACTTACCGATAAAATGGCCTACGATATTCGAGTCCCATTTACGCATATAAAACTACTTAAATTAGCTGACCCACTAGCTGGTGATATTATTGTTTTTGACTCACAAGCTGCCGATAACCGTTTAATTAAACGTGTAATTGGTGTGCCAGGAGACACCGTTGCGCTTGAAAATAATGAGCTCATTATTAATGGTAAAAAACTTAATTATGCAGATCAGCGAATCAACATAGACTCGCTTGATAAAATTGAAGATTTAAACGGGTTAGCGCATTCGATAAGAGTGGCAAATATTCCTTCACGTTTATCGGGCTTTGACGCAATTACAATTCCTGATGATTATTATTTAGCAATGGGCGATAACCGCGACAATAGCGCTGACTCGCGTGTAATAGGTTTAATTCCGCGTAATGAGTTATTAGGAAAAGCAGAGCGCGTTATAGTCTCACTTGATTACGATAACTATTACCTACCAAGAAAAGACCGCGTGTTGAAAAAGCTCAATTAAAAAAGATGATTAATTTTATAGTTAAAATATAACTGCCTATTTAGGCAGTTTACTTATATATTTTTTTACAAGCTTGGTAAGAACACTACGCTCTTGTTCGGTATTTAATACCTTACAAAAATCGCCACTTACTGCCGCGCCACAAGCACCTGCTTCAAACCACTGTGATAAATTATCTAAATTCACACCACCAACAGGTATTAATTGTGCTTCTGAAAATGGACCTGTTAATGCTTTAAAGTAACCAACGCCCATACTGCCCGCAGGAAATACCTTAATAATATCTGCCTTATACTCAATTGCATTTGCTACATCGGTAGGTGTTAGCGCGCCCATTAATACCGGTAACCCGTGCTGGTGGGCAAGTTCGACAACCGACTTGTTGGTATTTGGCGTTACAATAAACTGCGCGCCTGCATCAATTGCTTGCTGAGCAAGGGTGGTGTTAATTATTGTGCCTGCACCAATAAGTGCGTTTTTATGAGCTACACGAGCTTTTGCTATTTCTTGCTCAAAGCCCGGTGTATTTGAGGTGATCTCGAGTGCGTTTATGCCCGCATTACTAGGGCCTGTTGACCTTTCAGGATTAAAATTTGTTCAATCTAGGGGTTATTTAATCGCGGCGCGAGGTTTGTAACCTAGTGGGCTAAGTAAAAACCGAGCAACAAAGAGTAAATTGCCCCTAGACAGAACCCTTCGGGCAGCGCATGTTTGGCATTTATGCTGCGTTATCGCCTATTTATGGGGAATAACCACACTACATAGGCTCTGCCTTGCCTAAACACCAAACAGTCTGCTGCAAATTTAACCTCGAAAGATAAACAGGCCCGAAGCAATCAATTAATGGTGCTACATCACCTTGTTGCTTTAAGCGCAGTATGGCGACTAATTTGTGTTGTTTTATTTGGCTACTTACTTTTATTCTGTTGGCATCTAAAATTTGGGTCATAATTACAATTCACTTTATTTAATACAGAGGCATTCGTATTGAATATACGACTAAACATTGCTTTTGCCCATAAAAAAACCGCTGATGTATCAGCGGTTTTTATTGTATGAGTAATATTACATTACGCGCATACCAGGCTCTGAGCCATCATCTGGGTTAAGAATATAAATTTCTTTTCCGCCAGGACCTGCTGCTAATACCATGCCCTCCGACATACCAAAGCGCATTTTACGAGGCTTAAGGTTAGCGACCATAACGGTTAACTTACCTTCAAGATCCTCTGGTGCGTAAGCTGATTTAATACCTGCAAACACTTGGCGAGTTTCTCCGCCTAAATCAAGTGTTAGCTTAAGTAGTTTATCTGCGCCTTCTACGTGCTCTGCTTTAGCAATTTTAGCTACGCGTAAATCTACTTTTGCAAAGTCATCAAATTCTATTTCGTCGCTAATCGGCTCTTTTGCAAGTGGGCTGTTAGGGTCAATAGTTACTTTTGGCGCTAAGCTTTCTTTAGATTCTTCAACCATTTTATTTACTTTATCCATTTCAACACGTTGCATTAACGGTTTAAATTTATTGATAGGGTGGCTTACGAGTGCATTTTGAACGCCGTCCCATGCAAGGTCGTCATTTAAAAACGCTTGTACGTTGCTGGCCATTTCTGGTAGCACTGGTTTTAAGTAAGTAATTAAAACACGGAACAAATTAAGACCAAGAGAGCAAACTTCGTGTGCTTCTTGTTGCTTAGTTTCGTCTTTAATTAATACCCAAGGTGCTGCGCCATCAATAAACTGATTTGCTTTGTCGGCAAGCGCCATGATTTCGCGAATTGCGCGGCTGTAATCGCGGTTTTCGTAGTGTGTTGTAATGCTCGGTGCAGCCGCTTGAAATTCAGCTAACAGCTCTGGTTGCATAATTGTGCTGCTTAGCTTGCCATCAAACTTTTTAGTAATAAAGCCAGCACAACGGCTCGCTATGTTTACTACTTTACCTACTAGGTCTGAATTTACGCGCTGTGCAAAGTCTTCTAGGTTTAAATCAAGGTCAACAATACCGCTGCTTAATTTTGCTGCGTAGTAGTAACGTAAGTACTCTGGGTTTAAGTTATCTAAATAAGTACGCGCTTTAATAAACGTACCCTTTGATTTAGACATTTTTTCGCCATTTACAGTGACAAAACCATGAGCGAATACGTTAGTTGGCTTTCTAAAGTTAGCGCCTTCTAACATTGCTGGCCAAAATAAGCTGTGGAAGTAGATAATGTCTTTACCAATAAAGTGATAAAGCTCAGCGTCTGAACCTTCAGCCCAAAACTCATCAAAGTTGATGCCTTTTTTGTCACACAGGTTTTTAAAGCTCGCCATGTAACCAATAGGTGCATCTAACCAAACGTAAAAATATTTGCCTGGTGCATTTGGAATTTCAAAACCAAAGTAAGGCGCATCACGGCTAATATCCCACTGCTGCAGGCCATCGGTAAACCATTCGTCTAGCTTGTTAGCCATTTCTTGTTGAATAGTGCCCGAGTGTAACCACTCTTTTAGCATGCCTTCAAATGCTGGCAGGTCAAAAAAGTAATGCTCAGAATCTTTAAGTACAGGCTCAGCACCCGACATTACAGAACGCGGATTAATGAGTTCGGTTGGGCTGTATGTAGCACCACAGGAATCACAACTGTCGCCGTTTTGGTTTTCAGACTTACACGTTGGGCAAGTACCTGTTACAAAACGATCGGGTAAGAAAATACCTTTTTCTGGATCGAATAATTGCGAAATAGTGTGCTTTTTAATATGACCGGCATCGTTTAGGCGGTTATAAATAAGTTCGCTTAATTCTTTGTTTTCTTGGCTGTGCGTGCTGTGGTAGTTATCAAATTTGATATTAAAGTCAGCGAAGTCGCGTTGGCGCTCTATGCTCACTTGTTTTACCATTTCTTCAGGCGTGATCCCTTGCTTTTGCGCATTAAGCATAATTGGTGTGCCGTGGGCATCGTCTGCGCAAACATAATAAGCTTCGTGGCCCTGTAGTTTTTGAAAACGTGACCAAATATCAGTTTGAATATATTCCAATAAATGACCTAAGTGAGTAGGGCCATTTGCATAAGGTAATGCGCTGGTAATCAGGATCTTTCGCTGCGTCATAATCATTCCGAATTGAGGATAAAACGCCGTTTTTATTATACAAACGGCAATTATCATTAATTTATCTACAAGCTATCTGCTTAGAGTGCGCACAGCTTATGGATTTTTATTAATTGACTGGTGTTAATGCCCTGAATGTTACATAATTCCGTGGCACTTTTCATCAAAGAAACGCTATTTAATTGCTATGTTTGGACTGTCGAAACTATTCTCTTCTAAATCGGTGCAAAAACAACCGATTATTACTGCCTTAGCGGCATATCGTAGTGCGGCTTTTGCCGTCGGTATTGACGGAAGCTTCATTGATACTATTACTCAAAATGACGATAAATCACTACACATTAAATTAATCCTGCCATTTGCTGGGCAATCAGAAATGCCTTTAGTTGAGCAACACGTAAGTGAAAGCTTAAATGTGCCTGTAACAATTAGCGCCAAGGTTATCATTAAAGAGGCAGCTAAGTTTAAGGCGATTAAACATATTGTGCTTATTGCCTCAGGCAAAGGCGG
>NZ_AUTP01000318.1:0-15496 GCF_000498075.1 Pseudoalteromonas sp. TAB23 | reverse complement strand
TGTTCTATATCAGAAATTTTTAACGTAGTTAACGTCAGATTTAACCCCTCAAATTGATTAAGTATTATTGCGGATTGGTATTACTGTTCAATAAAGCCAATTAGCTTATCGGCAATATCAGTATTATTTTGTGAGCCAATAAATTGCTCACTGCCTTTGCCATAGGCAAATACTTGAACGTCTACAGCGGTGTGTCCGCCGGTTGTCCAGCCAGTAAAGCTCGCATCACTAATAATACTTTTAACAGCTAAATTAAGCGCTTTTTCGCCCATTTTTTTAGCTTGCTCAAGTTTGATTTGGTTTTCGGTTGTAAATTCAATATTGGTGTTAGCAGTCCATACTGGTTTTAAGTCTTTAGACTCCATAAGTTTGTCAGTTAACTTACTAGCAGTTGCCTTAACACCCTTAATTACGTCTGTTTCCCATTTAAATTGGCCGTGCGAACCAATAGTTAAACCGCCCGTTGAGTGATCGGCTGTGACTACAAGTATAGTGTCTTTATTTTTATCAACGTACGCTTTTGCTTTTTCGATTGATTTAGCAAAGTCGTCCATTTCAGCCATCGCACAGGCTATATCGTTAGAGTGACCACACCAATCAATTTGGCTGCCCTCAATCATCACAAAAAAGCCTTCTTCGTTCTGGTTATCTAGTAAACCAAGCGCTTTAGATGTTAACTGAGTAAGGCGAGTTGGGTTTATATCAAGTGCAAATGGCAGGCCTTTGCTTGCATACAAACCAATGGCAGGNCCTGCCGCTTTAAATTCTTCAACTAAATTACGGTCATCACGAATAAAATATTTAGTACCGCCACCTAGCATTAAATCAACGGGTAATTTACCAGCAATCTTATTATCAATATAATCGTTAGCAATATCATCGTAGTTGTAACGAGATTCATTGTGAGCTGTAAAGCTAGCAGGCGTTGCATGGTTTATTTGTGACGTTACAACAAGCGCTGTTGTCATACCACGCTCTTTTGCTATTTCAAGCATAGTTTTAACTGGTTTTTTGTCTGTATCTACAGCAACTGCGCCATTATAACTTTTATGACCGCTACTAAGCGCTGTAGCACCCGCAGCACTGTCTGTTACATAAGTATGGTCATCAGGGTAGGTATGAGCCATGCCTTTTAAAATAGTGTCAAAAACCGTGCCTTCTACTTCTTTTGTTGCAGGGTCGTCTTTAAAATAGCGATAAGCCGTGGTGTAAGCCGGACCCATGCCGTCACCAATCATATAAATTACATTTTTAGGTGCTGATTCTGCGTAAGCACCAGAAGCGGTGCATAAAAGTGCCAATAAGCTGATCTGTTTTTTCATGGTTGTACCTTATGAGTGTACCTTATTTAATAGCCGCTGATATTGTATACAGATAGGATGATAAATAAATGAATATCTGAGATATTTATAATTTATACTTTGATTTTATATACATAGAATTGTAGTTAACGCTGTTAGTTCTATTTATTTAAATTATACTAGTTATAAGCTATCTATATATGGTGTTCTCACCTTTTATTTGTTTAAAAGGTACTCAAAATTAATATGTTAAAAAAACTTTGCTTATTACTCCATTTTTAAGTTATTGAAAATATTGAGTTTGGTTTTCTACTCAGTGCTATATTTGATACCAGGAAGATAATTAAATCGTGAATTTGGCACCATTTTCTAAGTTAGTGGTCTGACAACTTGTATGCTATAAATAATGATGCTCTAAATTAATAAAGGACTTACCGTGCAGCCATTTAATATTGAAACCAATAATTTAAATATTCATGGCTTAAAAGTAGGTTCAGGGAACGAAATAGTAATAGCGTTGCATGGGTGGTTAGACAACTGCCATAGCTTTATGCCAATGTTAAACAACGTTAACCCAAAACACACTTGGTACTGCATTGACTTTGTTGGGCACGGTTTATCGTCTTGGCGAAGTGATGATGCACACTATTATTTTATTGATTATATTGATGATGTGTACCAACTTATAAATGCGCTTGGTGTTAAAAAAGTACATTTAGTAGGTCATTCAATGGGGGCTATGGTTGCAGGACTTTTTGCAAGCTGCTTTAGCGATTATGTAAAGTCTGTTACCTTTATTGAGGGAATTGGTTGTGTTACAACCCCGAGTGAAGGTGTGTGTGAACAGTTAAAAAGTGCAGTACTAAATAGAGCGCGTTTAAAAAATAAAAAGTCGAGAATTTATAAGTCGAAAGAACTTATTTATGAAGCACGCGCTCAAACAACCGATTTAAATAGCGAGCTTATTACGCTATTAATGCAGCGAAATATAAAACAGGTTCTAGATGGTTTTGCGCTAACAACAGATCCAAAACTCAAAAATCACTCAGGTTTTAGGTTTAATGAGGCGCAATGTATTGGTGCAATAAAAGATTTAATTGCACCATGTCAATTAATTTTAGGTAACGAAGGTTATTCGTTTGTAAAACAAAATTTGGCAAAGTATATTAGTTATTACAATAGCTTGAAGGTCATTAATGTAGATGGTGGGCATCATTGCCACATGCAAAGCAGTGAACTATGTTTTGAGCATATTCAAGACTTTATGCTGCAAAATGGTGCATGTTAATTGTAAGTTTGTGTTAAATGTGGGATTATTCCTGCATTAGAGTATTTGCTCAATTGTTAAAGCGCCTTACTTAGATTAAGGTTAATAAAAATATAATTATAAACAGGGGCTAAGAGTGGAAAAAATCTGGCTTAAGCGCTACCCAGAGGGTATGCCTGAAACAATCGATCCTGAGCATTACAACTCGTTACTCGAAGTGTTCGAAAAAAGTTTTAGTGACTACACCGATTTACCTGCATTTACGAATATGGGTAAAACGATGTCTTACGATGAAATAGACACAGCAACAAAAAAAGTTGCTTCCTATATTCAAAATGATTTGGGTCTTAAAAAAGGCGACAAAGTTGCCGTAATGATGCCTAACTTACTACAAACACCAGTCACAATTTTAGGTGTTTTGCGTGCAGGTTGTGTGGTTGTAAATGTTAACCCACTTTACACAGTACGTGAATTAGAGCATCAGCTAAAAGACTCTGACACTACAGCTATTTTCATCCTAGCAAACTTTGCTGACACACTTGAAAAGTCACTTGCTCATACTGATGTTAAGCATATTGTGGTCACGCAAGTAGGCGATATGGTTGGCGGGCTTAAAAAGCATGTAGTTAACTTTGTTGTGAAGCACATTAAAAAAATGGTGCCAAAGTTCAACTTGCCTAACACAATTAAATTTTCAGACGTTTTAGCTGCAGATGAAGCTAAATATACGCGCCCTGAAATGAGCTTGTCTGATCTTGCATTTTTACAGTACACCGGTGGCACAACAGGTGTATCTAAAGGGGCAATGCTGAGCCATGGCAACATGGTTGGTAACCTTGAACAAGTTTCAGGTTGTTTAGACAAAGTGTTAAACCGTGGTGAAGAAGTGGTTGTGACTGCTTTACCGCTTTATCATATATTTGCCTTAACAGCTAACTGCCTAACATTTATGAAGTACGGTGGTTTAAATATATTAATTACAAACCCACGAGATATGCCTGGGTTTGTTAAAGAGCTGGGTCAGCACAATTTCACAGCTATTACCGGTGTTAATACATTATTTAATGGTTTATTAAACACACCAGGTTTTGCTGAACTTGATTTTAGTCATTTAAAAATGTCTTTAGGCGGCGGTATGGCCGTTCAACGTCCTGTTGCTGAAAAATGGCAAAAAGTGACTGGCTCAAAATTAATGGAAGGTTATGGCCTTACAGAATGTTCTCCTTTAGTTACTATTAGTCCTTTTGATTTGAAAGCATATAATGGCTCTATTGGTTTACCAGCGCCTAACACTGATATTAAATTGGTTTTAGATAACGGCGAAGAAGCNAAGCCGCTAAAGGTGAACCTGGCGAGCTTTGTGTTAAAGGCCCGCAAGTCATGGTTGGTTATTACAAACGACCAGATGCAACCGCTGAATGTTTAAAAGACGGCTGGTTTGCTACAGGTGATATTGCGACTTATGATGACGAAGGTTTCTTCTTTATTGTAGATCGTAAAAAAGACATGATCATCGTATCTGGCTTTAATGTTTTCCCTAATGAGATTGAAGAAGTAGTGGCTATGCACGAAGGTGTGCTTGAAGTAGCTGCTATCGGTATTCCTCACGATGTAAGTGGTGAACAAGTTAAAGTTTTTGTTGTGAAAAAAGACCCTTCTTTAACTGAAAAAGATATAATAAGTCACTGTCGTGATAATTTAACTAATTACAAGGTCCCCAAGCTGGTAGAGTTTAGGGATGAGTTACCTAAGACTAACGTAGGTAAGATACTCCGAAGAGCCTTGAAAGATTAGCAACCTATAAAAAAGCCGACATATGTCGGCTTTTTTATTGTAGGAGATTAAGTGCAATACCAATTGATCGAAACCCAAAATCAACTGAACACTTTTGTTGAACAAATAAAAAATAAACCTATTTTAGCTATTGATACTGAGTTTATGCGTCGTCGTACTTTGTATCCAGAAGTTGCACTTATCCAAGTTTTTGATGGTGAGCATTTAGCGCTTATTGACCCATTAGCGGAACTTTCACTATTTGATTTTTGGGAAATACTTAAAGATCCTGCAGTTTTAAAAGTACTGCATTCTCCTTCAGAAGATATTGAAGTTTTTCAAAAGTACGCAGGCTTTGTCCCAGCCCCATTATTTGATACACAATTTGCGTTGCAGCTACTCGGTGAAGGTAACTGTATGGGTTTTGCTCTTATGGTAAAAGAGCTGCAAGGTATTGAAATAGATAAAAGCGAGTCACGCACTAACTGGCTGCAACGCCCGTTAACTAAAAAACAATTAGACTACGCGGCTGCTGATACTTTTTACTTATTACCGTGTTTTGAGCTGATTATCGATCGTATTAATGCCGCTGGCTTCTTTGACATTGTAATAAACGAAAGTGAATTGATTGCCAAAAAACGTGCATTTCAAACACCTGACGAACTTTTATATAAAGATATTAAAAATGCATG
This sequence comes from Pseudoalteromonas sp. TAB23, assembly GCF_000498075.1. Lineage (NCBI taxonomy): Bacteria > Pseudomonadati > Pseudomonadota > Gammaproteobacteria > Alteromonadales > Pseudoalteromonadaceae > Pseudoalteromonas > Pseudoalteromonas sp. TAB23. Next base: position 10,463 of record NZ_AUTP01000318.1, on the reverse strand, counting down.
GCAACTTAAACCGCACGAACTGGCGGTGTTAAAAGAGCTTGCTGTATGGCGAAGAAATAAAGCTATCAAGAAAAATTTGGCGCTTAATTTTGTGTTAAAAGAACATAACATGACTGAAATTGCCAAACGTGGTCCTTCAAGTTTAAACGCTCTACGTCAAATTCCAGGGGTTGAAGCTATTGAAGTTAATCGCTCTGGTGTCGATATAATAAAGTGTATTGAAGCTGCTAAAGAAGTCCCAGATGCTCAGCACCCTGATGTACTTAAGCGCTTAATTGATTTTCCTACTTATAAAAAAGTAGCAAAAGATATAAAACAAAAAATCACTAAAGTAGCTAAAGAGCACAATATACCAGAAGACGTTATGGCCTCTAAAAAGCAAGTCAATCAACTGATTAGTTGGAATTGGAAGTTAACTAATGAGCAAAAACAGAGTCATATAAAGCCTGATTTATTGAGCTCTTGGCGATATACCTACGTTAAAGACGCTTTAAAAGAATGGGATACTTAAGACTAAATATTTTCTTTAACTGTGTAATACTTATCTATAGTTTTTGTGTTACATAATTAAAAGTTTTAGTTGCACGAAGGGGATTAAAACGTAGGTATTTAGAAAGTTATTGCGAAAATAAAGAGGGCGCTTATAAAGCGCCCTTTCTTCAATTACTTCTTTTCTTCATCAGGTAGTGTAACGTTTAGCTCAAGTACGGCTAAATCGTCTTCGTTCTGATCAAACTGAACCTGAACTGCATCGGTACTTACGTTCACGTATTTACGGATCACATCTAAAATGTCTTGTTTTAATTGTGGTAAGTAATCCGGCGTTCCTCGTTGAGAACGCTCGTGCGCGACAATGATCTGCAATCGCTCTTTTGCTAGTGACGCACTGTTTTTCTTTTCTGAGCGGAAGTAGTCAAGTAAAGACACGTTAACCTCCAAAAATCCGTTTAAATAAGCCTTTTTTCTCAACGTCTAAGAAGCGAAAATCGACGGTTTCACCTAGTAAGCGGTTAATTGCATCAGAATAAGCTTGGCCTGCATCAGATTCTGTATCCAATATAACAGGTTGGCCTGAGTTTGAAGCACTTAATACCGCTTGCGATTCAGGAATAACACCTAATAGTGGGATTGACAGAATATCTTGCACATCTTCTACCGATAGCATTTCACCTTTTTCAACACGACTAGGATTATAGCGTGTTAATAGTAAGTGTTCTTTAATGTTTTCTAGGCCTTCTTCAGCACGTTTTGATTTGCTGTGTAAAATACCTAAAATACGATCTGAATCTCGAACTGACGACACTTCTGGATTTGTTGTCACGATTGCTTCGTCAGCAAAGTACATTGCCATCATAGCGCCAGCTTCAATGCCTGCTGGTGAATCACACACAATGTAATCAAAGTCTTCTTTTAATTCGTTTAATACGCGTTCAACACCTTCACGAGTTAATGCGTCTTTATCACGAGTTTGTGAAGCGGGTAGTAAAAATAATTTATCTACACGTTTATCTTTAATAAGCGCTTGGTTAAGGTTTGCCTCACCATTAATTACGTTTACAAAGTCATAAACAACACGGCGTTCACAACCCATAATTAAATCTAAGTTACGTAAACCAATATCAAAGTCGATAATAACTGTTTTATAGCCTTTTAACGCTAAGCCTGTGCCAATTGCAGCACTTGATGTTGTTTTACCAACACCGCCTTTACCTGAGGTAACGACAATTACTTTTGCCATGAGATTTATCCTTTAACCAAAGCTGAAATTTCTAATGATTCGTCTTTTTGTTGTATTTGCACTGCATTTCCCCAATGTTCACCTTGTAGTGAATCACTGATCCAGTAGTTACCATCTATTGAAACCAGCTCGGCCTCAAGTTTTTGGCAAAAAATGTGTGCTTCTTTAAAACCTTTTGCGCCTGCAATAGCGCGACCGCGTAGCGTGCCATAAATATGCACATTTCCATCGGCAATAACTTCAGCACCATGACTAACCGCGCCAAGTACTATCAAATCTCTATCTTTTGCATACACTTGTTGTCCAGAGCGAACTGTACCGCTAATAATTTGCGCTGGTAAATGCACTGTTTTTTCTACAATCGACGTATTAGCCTCTTGTTTAACAGGTTCGCTCTTAACGTCTTGTGAATAATTCAAAACAGATAAGCCAGCAGCTTTAGCTTGTGTATGTTGCTCATCTGAGCCATTACATACACCAACAGCGTTAAAGCTCATACGCTCGATTAATGACTTTAAGTGTACAAAATCAAGTGAACTGTTTTTAATTTCAATTAAATTAACAACAATAGGAGCACCCTCAAAAAACTTAGGGGCCTGGGCTATTTTTATATATAGTTGTTCTGCTAAAAGGTTTATATCAGTACTATAAAGATGCAAAACTGATAACGTAAAAAGATTCCCTTTTAACTCAAAAATTTGGTCCGACATACACGCTCAATTGAATTGTCTGATTAGAAATTAATTTTAGATAAACGTAGGCTGAATAGGGCCTTTATTGAAATTTCTAATCTAATTTTTCTAACTTATTATTACTCTCATGTTATAGTGTGCGGCATTGTTAAGCAAGAATTTATAGGGTCATAATGCTCACTGCAGTATATAAAAGTAAGAAAAAAGCGGATACGTTCTTATTTGTTGAAAAAAGAGATGATTTTGACAAAGTTCCGGAACCTTTAATGGCTATGTTTGGTCAACCTCTTTATGTGATGATCATCAACTTAGCAAAACGTGAGCATTTAGGTGGGTCTGATTTAGAAGCTGTAAAAGGTGCACTAAGTGATCAGGGTTATTATTTACAACTTCCTCCACCGGAACAAAATTTGCTAAGTCAGTTACGAAAAGAAAATGGAGTTGATAGTGATTAAAAAACTTATCGTTATATTATGTGGTGTATGTTTAAGCTCATCTGTGATGGCAAAAACACAGGCCGAATTTCAAGATTATTTAGCAAATTTAAAGCAAGAAGCCATCTCAAAAGGCTATGAAGCAAAACTTATTGATGATGCTTTTGCAACAGCAACATATAAAGAAAAAGTGGTTTCGGCTGATAAAAACCAGCCTGAAGTAAAAGAAACCCTTGAAACGTATTTACCAAAACGCGTACCACAGTGGAAAATAGACCGCGCACGCAAGCTTTATGCAGAAAACAAAGATGTACTTGAAAAAGTAGCGAAAGAGTTTGGCGTACAAGCACGCTTTATAGTGGCACTATGGGGACTTGAAAGTAATTTTGGCGCCATTCAAGGTGGCCATAATGTTATTTCGTCACTTGTTACACTTGCTTTTGATGGACGCCGAGAAGCGCTTTATAAACGTCAACTTTGGGCTGCACTCGACATTTTAAAATCGGGCCATATCACGCTTGATAAATTTAAAGGCTCATGGGCAGGCGCAATGGGGCAAACGCAATTTATGCCTACCTCATTTAATGCTTACGCGGTTGATTACAATAACGATGGGCGTAAAGATATTTGGACCACAAAAGAAGATGCTTTTGCTTCAATTGCTAACTATTTAAAGCAAGAAGGTTGGAACGACTCTCTTACGTGGGGTCGCCAAGTACAATTACCTGAAAACTTTGATAGTAAATACGTTTTAGTGCGTGGTACAAAAACGCGCAAGCAGTGGCTAGAATACTGGAATGATTCTGAGCGCTCATTAGCTGATTGGCAAGCACTGGGTGTTCGTAAAGCTGATGGCTCTGATTTACCTAATGTGGACGTGCGTGCTGCGCTGGTTATGCCTGATGATATAAATGGCCGTATGTACTTAGCGTACGACAACTACAAAGTATTTATGCATTGGAATCGCTCGTATTACTTTGCTACTAGCGTAGGTTACTTGTCGGATAGAATTGGTTATCCAAAAATCTAATTATTAAAATATACATATAAATAAAGCCGCAATTGCGGCTTTATTCTTTTTTGAATATCTTATCTTTTAAGTCAATAACTTTACCAATTCCAGAACCTAGCTTCATCAGCTTATTAAGTTGCTCTGGCGTTAAACGTTGCAGCTCTGATGACCATTTAGTGACAGTTTCAAGTAGGTTGTGAATTTCCCCCATTTGTTTTTGTGCATAAAGCTCATCGTCGTTACTGGCTTCATCTAATAAGTTATCGCGTAGTAATGTTAAGGTGGGCTCAATTTCGCGCTTTTTACGTTCTTCAAATACGCGATTTGCCATATCCCAAATATCGCCAGCAGGGGCGTAGTACTCTTTTCGATCGCCAGGAATATGCTGCACTTTAATTAATTGCCACGATTGTAACTCTTTAATACCCATGCTTACATTACCGCGAGAAATACTAAGCGCATCTGCAATCTCATTGGCTGTCATTGGATTTTTAGTAATAATCAGCAAACCACACATTTGCCCAATCGTACGATTGAATCCCCAGCGGCTGCCCATCTCACCACAATGCATTACAAAGGCAAAATTCTTTTCGGATAAACTCATAGCTTAGTAACTTTCAGTAATTTCAGAAAGTAAATGCTAGCACGCTCATTTTGGATAGCAAGTTCTTAGCCATTTTATAAATTGATTTTAACGACTAAAGTATGATTTAGATTAATATTTATACATCTATATTGGGATATGTTGTACACAACAATACGTAAATAAATCCTTATTTTTAATTTTTTTTCACATACGATGGAATGACTATGAAAGCTGCAATTAATAATGAATACAAAGGTAAATTACAAATAACAGATCTGCCAATTCCTGAGGTTGGAATAAACGACGTTTTAGTAAAAATAGCCGCTTGTGGCGTTTGCCACACCGATTTACATGCCTGTCATGGTGATTGGCCGGTAAAGCCAAAAATGCCATTAGTTCCGGGGCATGAAGGAGTTGGTGTTATTGATAAAGTTGGAAGCAACATTAAGCACTTAGAAGTTGGCGATAGAGTGGGTATTCCTTGGCTCTATAGTGCATGTGGGCACTGTGAGTTTTGCCTAGATGGTAAAGAAACACTGTGTTTATCGCAGCATAATACGGGTTATTCTATTGATGGTAGTTATGCAGAGTATTGTTTGGCTCACGGTGATTACGTTGTAAAAATACCTGAGGGATTAGGCTTTTCTGAAGCTGCTCCATTATTTTGTGCAGGTGTTACAACCTATAAAGCATTAAAGGTATCCGGTGCTAAACCAGGGCAGTGGGTTGCTATTGTTGGTGTAGGCGGGCTTGGTCATTTAGCAGTACAGTACGCTAAAGCAATGGGTTTTAATGTAATAGCTGTTGATACAGGTAAAGAAAAACTCGCGCTTGCTAAAGAGCTTGGCGCAGATATAACACTCGACTTTAAAGAAGTTGTTCCTAGCGAAGCTATTTTTGAACAAGTAGGTGGCGCGCATGGCGTTGTGTGTACTGCGGTATCTAAAGCTGGGTTTGAACAAGCTTATAAGAGTGTACGCCGTGGCGGTAAATGTGTATTAGTGGGATTACCTCCAGAGGATATGCCGCTTCCTATTTTTGATACTGTGCTTAATGGCGTGTCAGTAGTGGGCTCTATTGTTGGTACACGTAAAGATTTGCAAGAATGCTTGGAATTTGCAGCGCAAGGTAAAGTAAAAGCGATTATTGAAGAAAAACGCTTAGAGGACATTAACGAGATTTTTGATGATATGCTCAAAGGTGAAATTAACGGTCGCATAGTGGTTACTATTTAATTTAGATTAAGCGTTTATAAAACACAAAAAAGCACGGCTTCTAAATTAGAATACCGTGCTTTTTAAGTATTTAACTAACCTGAGCTCTGGTTAAGATAGATTTATTATCCAGAGTTCAGGTTAGCTAGTTAAAGTGTGTAACTAAAACTTAGTTTTGCATTACGCTCTTCGCCTGGCATACCACCTAAAAACATTGCTTTTGAGTAATATTTTTTGTTAAACAAATTATTTAAGTTTAACTGCATATGCCATTTATCAGTTGTATACGATACCGCTGTATCGTAAGTCGTGTAACTTGGTACGTAACCATCAGGAATCGAGAACGAACTTGAATTAGTACTTCTGTTATCTACAAACGTAATACCACCACTTATATTTACAGCTTCAGGTAAGTTAAACATATCCGCGTAGTAGGTTACCCACGTACTTGCTGTTACGTAAGGCACACCTTTTTGGCGTGTATCATAACTGCTGCTATTAGGATTACTTTTGTCACGTGCATCTTGATAAATACCGTTTACGTTTACTTTCCATTTATCATTTAAGTAAGCGTTTAAATCAAGTTCAATACCTGTTGTTTCTTCTTTACCATCATAATAGCTTTCAGGTACATTTGAGCCTGATGTTAAAGCGTCATAAAGCGGATTTGCGTATTCTAAATTAGTACGAGAGCTTTCGAATATAACAACAGAAGCTAGTAGTTGATCATCAAACGCTTTAAATCTAAAACCTAAATCGTTACTCATTGATTCAGAATCTTCTCTGTCTGCTTCATTACCCGCAACTGAGCCTAATACACTATACGCTGTTCGACCTTTTGAATGATTTACAAATACAGATAAATCTTCAGATGGCTGGTACGTTGCACCCAGGTTATACGTTAAGCCTGAATCTGATGTACTCGCTTCAGGTGTAGGCTCTGCACGGCTTGAGCTATAGCGCTCATCTACACCAAAGTGCTCGTAAGTTTGCTCAATTCGGTTATATGCTAAACCAATACGCGTTGTAAGCTCTTCAGTAAGATAACCAACATGTTGAATGCCTAAGCCCCATGCTTGTACTTTTTTATTGTAGTCGCTGGTTTTAAGTGGATCGAAATCATTAAAGCTGCCAGATGGCCAATTTGGTTCTCTTATATCGTAAATATACGGCAATGAACCTTGGTACGTTACATCACCATCATTGTTTGTGAGTACGTAATCTTGATCCCATATTGAGAATTGTTTAAAACGAATATCTCTATCTTCGTAGTTTGCGTTAACAAGTAATTCGTTATCTACGTCGCCTAACATAAAGTCATAACGTAAATCTAAAAAGTACTGCCATGATTTTTCATCTGCTTCTACTTGACGGTATTCTTGGCGGCGTGCTGCATACGGATAAAGTACACCGTCTTCAACTAATGGAGCACGAGGGTCGTTATTAATAATTCTATCACGAGTAGAGTAAACGTAGTTATAAGCACCTGTTTGGCGCGCAAAACTTGATGTGTAGTTACGGTACTGTAGTTGCTGGTTTAAAAACAAATCGTCAGTAATGTAATAGTTATGCGTTAATTTAAAACGCAGTTCTTCACCTTCGTTAGCATCAGCCATTGGTGAAATAATACCATTTGTGCCAAAGCTATAAGGTGTTAATCCATCAGATGCAGATAATGAATTAGCAAGTTGGTCGCGTTGTGCATCACTTAACTGTACGCCGCTTCCTGTCGGATCGTTTACTAAATCGGCACCGGTTACTTCACCCGCGCTTAAACCGTTTGCAGTTTCTGCATTATAAATACGAATAGGGTGACCAATAGAATCAACCGCTATTTCATCTTTTATATAGGCTGCAGAAAGCATGATGTTTTGTCTGTCGTTTAGCACGTATTTAAGCGAGGTATAAATTTCGTCGCGATCTTCTTTTAAATCGCGAAAGCCGTCACTTGACGCTGTTTTAGCCATTACACGATAGGCCAAGTCATCTGTTATAGCGTTAGTGCTATCAAACGATAATGAATAGCTATCCCACTGGCCAAGCTCAGCCGATACTTTGTGTTTTTCTTCAAACTCTGGCTTTTTCTCAATTAGGTTAATTACGCCACCCGCACTACCAATGCCATATAAACCTGTTGCTGGGCCTTTTAAAACCTCAACAGATTCAACATTTGTAAGTGAACGAGTTGGGTTAAATGTATTACCTAGGCCTGCACCACCATACATACCATCGTAGGTGTAGTTTGCATCTAAACCACGAATTACTAAGTTATCACCAATACCGTAGTTATTACCTGCTTGTGTTAAACCACTTACGTTTCTAACTAAATCTTGTAGGCTATCTACACCTTGAGATTCAATAAGTTCACGGTCAATAATAACAACCGGTGCAGGTGTTTCCATTAAAGACATGTCTGATTTAGTAGCAAGACCAGAGCTCATCACCACGCGGTTTTGTTTTTCGTATACGCTGATGCGTTCAATATCAGCATCAACTTGTGTATTTTGAGCAAATGCCATATTTGCATTTAAACAAGCAAGAGTAATAAGAGAGTACTTAAACGTTTTCATAGAGTGATAACTATTCGCGTTATTGAGTTTGCGCGAATGATAATGGTTATTGTTTTTAAAGTGAATAGAAAGTTCATTTTATTTGATTAAATAAAACTGTTCGGATAATTAATAAACAAAACCAAGCCTAATAAGGGTACGGTGTACCTTTTATAGGATATTTGAGATGGCTGAGGGGTTTATTAAGGCTAAGTAAGCTCAGCCTTAATAGCGTGTATTTACAATTGGTTTTTATAAACAACACCTGCTTTCATAACAAAGGGTACTGACTCTAAGGTTTTAATGTTTTTAAGAGGGTTTGCTTTTACAGCAATTATATCAGCTGCAAATCCGGTTTTAATTTGTCCTAACTGAGCATCCATTTTGAGTAATTTAGCGCTATTAATCGTGGATGCTTGAATGGCTTGTAGTTCTGTCATGCCAAATTCAACCATGCGGCTAAACTGTTTTGCATTGTCGCCATGCGGGTAAATTGCAGCATCGGTACCGAACACCATTTTAACGCCCGCTTTTACAGCACGGTTAAAGCTATCACGCTGCCTTTTAGAAACTTGGCGCTCTTTATTTAGGTTTTCTTCGTCTACGCCGTTTTGCTCGCCATAAGTTAGCGTGTATTCGGTGTTATAAATATCCATAGAAAGCCAAGTACCATGCTCTTTGGCAAGCGCTATCGCTTCGTCATCTAAAAAGCTGGCGTGCTCTACGCTATCAACACCCGCTTTAATGGCCGTTTTAATCCCGCTTGTACCGTGTGCATGAGCTGCAACAGGTAAATCTCACATATGGGCTTCATCAACAATGGCTTTCATTTCTTCAAAGGAATACTGCTGTGCACCTACTTTAGTCCCTTTTGAAAATACTCCACCTGTGGCGCAAAACTTAATAGCGTTTGCCCCGTATTTAATGTTTTCGCGTACTTTTATACGCGCAGCCCATGGACCGTCTGCAACGCCACTTGAAGTATATTTAAGCTCAGGAGGTAGGCGGTTGTTATCACAATGCCCGCCAGTAATTCCGAGTGATGGGCCTGCAGCCCAAATACGAGGGCCAACTATGTCACCTGCATTTATGCCGTCACGCACTGCTATAACGCTGTAACCTTCAGCGCCAACATTACGAACTGTTGTAAATCCGGCTTCTAAGGTTCTTTTAGCAAAATGAGCCGCTTTAATTGCCATTCTAGGAACTGACTGGCCTAAACGTTCACTGCGCGGCACAGTTGGATCGCTTGTTAAATGCACATGCATATCCATTAAACCTGGCATAAGGGTTAAATCAAGTAGTTGAATATGTTCATCATCTTTAGTCAGCGTTGGTTTTTTATTTTGTTCAATGTTTGTAATTACACCATCATCAATAGTAATCAAGGGCGATTTAATGAGCGTGCCATCTTCAACATTAACCATGGCTTTAGCCGATAGGTATGTAACTGCATGGGTATTAAAAGTGGTTAAGCAAAGTAAGGCAATAGAGGTGCTGAGTAGTTGTTTTTTCATTTTATTTTTCTTTTAAATCATATTTGAATTAATAGAAATGTAACAAGTTCAGATAAAAGTGCAAATTTAATACGATGAATGCAATCTATCGTAATTTCTTTATTAAGCACGGTTTAATGCGCATAATTAAAAAACGATATTAAAAAGGATTATCATGAAATCAATTAAATTAGCATTAGTTGCCAGTGGCGTTATGTTTGCTTTAAGTGGCTGTATGAATACTGAGCTTAGTACACACACTAATACCAGTGCGCAGTTAAACACCGTTAACGCATCGGCAGGTATTGTTTCAGAGCTTTCGGCAGAGCAACAGCTCGATGTACTTGTTGCGCAGTATTACGATGAATCGCTCACATACAGCCCCATCAGTGCAACGTATAATGGTCGTAACGAGTTTAACGATCAATTCACGCCTGAGATTTCAAAAGAAAATAGAGCAAAAAAAGCAACTTTTTATAAAAAATATCAACAGCGCTTAAACTTTATAGATAAAGCACAGTTAACAGGGCAGTCGCTTTTAAGTTTTGAAATATTAGAGCGCGACCTTGCACTTAAATTAGAAGGCATGCAGTTTCCTGATTATTTACTACCAATTAACCAAATGGCGGGTGCGCATAACACCTTTGCAGGTTTTGGTTCAGGTCAAAGTGCTCAGCCGTTTAATACCGTTGAAGACTACACGGCTTTTATCTCGCGTAGCGAAGGTTTTGTAAAGTGGCTT
>NZ_AUTP01000317.1:0-5855 GCF_000498075.1 Pseudoalteromonas sp. TAB23 | reverse complement strand
CTGTTAAGTACAGGAGATCCAGCGCTGCCGGTGCCTTCTGTGTTTGCGACTGGCGAATCAAAGTACGCTGAATGCTTTATCCAGTTTTCTTCTACTATTTCTGGGTTGTTATCTAGCGTTGTGATTACTTGGCCTTCGCTAAGCATCATTTGGTCTAGCCACTCCCACACGTTACCGACTAGGTCTTGAACGCCCCATTCGGTGTGGTCGTGCGACCATGTTGCAGGGCCTTTACCGGTGTCTGTTCTTGCAAGTCCTGACGCATCTCCTGGGATACCATTATCGCTACGACGGGCTGTTTCTAATTTATTTTCGTGGCTGCGGCCGTAGTTTGTATTGCCGCGTGGTACGGTATCATTAGCTAGCGACCATAGCGCAATTGCTGCCCATTCATGAATGCTCATCATGTGCCAGCCTGCGCCCTTGTTGTTACACAGCGCTTTTGCTACATCGTAATTAACTGATATACGGGGTTGTACGCCGCCAATTACACTGCAACCGCCATTAGCGCCTGATGACGCAAGGTATTTTGGAATGAGCACTTCGCCCACTTGATCGCCATTACGTTGGAACATAGTTGGCGTACCTGCTCCCAACATTAAGTCAACGCCAAGACGATCGAGTATTGCTTGGTTAATGTCTTCGTAATTAAAGCGCGGGATGCGCACCATGACATTTGGGTTACCTTGCTCGTCAATAACTACCGTGTTACGCCCGCCTGATGCGTCTTCTATTGCCTTGCGGTAACCTTCTGATGCAACTATTGCCAGTTGCGCCGAGTTTGCTGCAACTTGCTGATCAAGTGCTGCTTTTTTACTGTTGTAGTCGCTGGCTAGCGCNCCGCTGTAACCACACGGTCTGCCGCTGTTACGATTTCGTTGATTTGTTCAATGCTCATCATAGTTCCTTAGTAAATACTGTAAAATCTGACATTAAGAAAAAGTTACGCAACGTGCGGTACATGTTGTTTACCTGCGCGGTTGCTGTTGTTAGTGATAGTGCGTTTAGCGCATCAATTTGCGGGCTGTAATCAAACATCCACGATTGGGCTGGGATAGTAATACGCGCTAATGCCGCAGCCGCTGCAAACTTCAATACAAACGAGCGGTTGTGTACATTGTTTACGCCCTGGCGCTTGCGCTGTAATGGCAAGTAATCAATGGCTAGCAATGTACCGTCTTGTGTAACTAACCCAATCCAGTTGTAGTCGAAGTCGCCAACGTCCTGCTCAAGTATGACGGCCCATGCCACGGTATTTGAATCAACATAGCCTGACGTATCAATATTGCGCCGATACATAATTTGCAGTGTGCTAGGCATGCTTTCATTGGGGTTACGCTCTGCGCTTTCATTTAAATTAGGAATGTTTGCTAACACTAATTCTTTAACATCGAGCCCTGAGTTTTGCAGCGCGCGGGTTGTGATGTAACTTTTGCCGGCGTTGGTCATAATGCCGGTGATCGCTTGGGTCATAGTGGCTCCTTGGCGATACTTACACCGCCCTCTTTACTTAAAAATCCATAGTGATGATGTGCGGCAATAACATGCTGTACATCGGTGGTGATTGCTTGGGGATGTGTATTACTTACAAGGTTGTCACACCCTAGGAATTGATATAACTGCTCGAATGGCAATACGTGTTTTACATCGTGCGTAACTGCATACAGTGGCGCTTCGCAACTTTCATTTTGCAAATTAGTAAAACCGTAACTGTATTGTTGCAGCGCTTTATTTTGTGCGGCTAAATGCAGTGGGTGATCAATGTGACAGCTATCCCACTGTACGTGCGTTAATCCTAAGCTCAGTGATACATCAGCTTTGTTATGCACGGTTAATTCATAGCGCCTACACGTTCGCCCATACAGCTGAATAAGTTCGGGTAATAAATCGTTGTTGCCTGCAAGCGTTGAGTCAGACATATCAATGGCAATAATGTCCCAATCTCGCCCATCAATGCGCTCACGCACATTGAGTACTTCTAACCCTAAGCGGTCGAAAATACTTCTTACGGATGCCATTTCGCCAGCGTCAATAGTATTAACTAATGCATGCTGTACGCGTTTTCTGTATAGCTCGATTGGCTCATCATCTAAGCGGTTTGTTAAGCGCTCCCATGCCAGAAACCCTAATACAGGCTCTTCATTTTTTAACTCGTCTTTTTGGTTCACTGCCCACATAACATAGTCGCGCGATTGCTCCCAGTAACCTGTGGCCGCTTTTACCAGTTTTTCGGCGTAACCTTTATTGAGCCAGGTCGCGATTTCATTAGCCATTTGCAACCTCATTAACGGTTAATGATGTAAGTACCGGTAACCAGTTGGCTGCAGTTATGTCGTCAATATCAAACTTGATTGACTGCAGTTCACTAAATTGTTCATGGCACTGTGTTATTAATTGGCTAATGCTGAACACAGTTTGATGCGTTACGCGTGTGGGTGTATACGCTGCATTTTGACGAAATGCGGCTTGTATAAACGTGGTTAAGTCGTCTTGAATAGCGTGGCTGTTGTCATGTAGCTTATAGGTTGCGGTGATATCAAACCCGTTGGTTGCCATAGCGTAAACCATAAAGTCATCCCCTAAACCATGGTGGCCTGCGGTACGAATATGTTGGTTAATGGCACTCAATAGTGCTGTTGGTACAGGGCCAACATCTAAGTAAATATACGCATCAGCCGTGCCTGGTCCACGTGGTGCATTGGTTAGTATTTCAATGTTATCTATTGGTACAGCAAAGCTAGCAATAATTTGTTTGTAAACAGCATTGATATGCCAGCGGGAAGCAGTACCAAATACGTTACGAATGCGTAGGCGATAATGCTCAGTGTCTTCGTCATCAGAGCCTGGCTTAATTAACCAATCATCATTGTTGGTTACGGTGACCCCTTCTTGTTGCTGTATAAAGTAACGGTAAGCCTCTGCGGGTAAGTTATAAGCAGCACCGGTTTCATAGGCTTCAGCCAATGCATACGCAGTGCGTTGCCCTTGTTCAAAATACACATCTTGTAAAAGTATAAGCTTATACACTTTATCGCCTAGCACATCGGTTACCACTGCGGTTCCTGCCACAATGGAACTTTCGCCCTTGTCGCTTTCGCGTGTAAACGTTAATAATCCCTGTGCTTTTACGCCCGCTTGAATAAACACATTACGTGCAGGGCCATGGCGTTCAATCAGTGCAGCTCGGCTTGCTGTCATAATGAATAAGTCAGGCATTAGCTGCGTTGCTAGCCAATTAAACAGCTGCACGACTGGCTTTGTTAGCAACGCTTCAACGGTTCGCCAAAATGGGCCAAAGGGTGAATTGTTGGCAACTTGTATGTTTTGCTTTTTTAACTGTGCTTGCCACTGCGCTTGCGCTGTTTGCTCATCCATTGGCAAACCTGCATTTTGCATTAGGGTTTTAAAGTCCACTTTGTAGGCTCCCGTATTGGCGCGTTTGCGCGGTGATACTTAATGTGCCGTCGTCATTTCGGTACACTTTTATAGTGCCAGGCTTAATCCGATTGTCTTGCTCGGTTAGTAATTCGAGCTCGGTTAAAATGGGCGCTATGCCGTTTTTATTGCGCAGACCAATCAGCTTTATGAGTAAACCGCTTTCTAAAATTCGATGCTTTATATCTTGCGCCACCACATTCGATTTACTTAATGTAGTGGGTGTCAGCGAGTCATTAAGTACAAAATCATTATCCTCAACGGCTAAATCTATGTGCAGTGCAATATCAAAGTTCATCAGCTTGCTAGCTCCATCATTTGTTCAAAGCTTTGCGCTAAGTCGTCAGATTTAATCGTTAAGTTGTCTATGTGCACACGCTTGCTGTTATCGCTCTCGCTTGAACTGCTCTGGCTGGTGCTGCTCGTTAGGCTTTGTAAAAACGCTGATTTTTGTACTTTGGCTTTATAGCTATTCGTGTGTTGTTGCTCAGTATTTAATGGATCAACGCTGTACGCGTTCGCTGTGTTAGTAATTGCCTGATCTGTTTTGACCATTGCCAATCGTTGTAATGGCGCTGCACCTTGATTAAAGCGGGCGAGTTGTTCATATTTTTGACTATAAACAGGTGAATTGGCCGCGTTAGTAAAATGATTAGCTGTGCGTGTATTGCCATTTTCTATCGCTGATTGTGTTACGAACTGTGTTGATTGTGCATTGTGGCCAACATCGTTATGTGTAGCTGGGCTGCTTTGTAATACTGAGTTAGTCGCGCTGTTATTGATATTGCCTGTTGTTGAATAAGCAGCATTGTTTGCAGCCATGGTTACTGCGCTGGTTTGTGCCAAAACCTTATTTGTTTGGTTTGTAGCAATACTATTTTGTAATGCTGGGTTAACTACATTATGCGTTGTTGCGCTTGCAGAATAAGCAGCATCGTTTGCAGAAGCATTGTTATTAATAGCGGTGTTTACAGGCGCGATATTGGTTAATCTATTCGCCACAGTTGAACTTACATAGCGGTTATTTAATGTGTTCGTTTGTGCCAACGCGCTATTTGTTTGCTCAATGGCATTACTCCTTTGCAATGTTGAGTTAATAGCATTGTTAGTTTGACCTTTGTTTAACTGCGTTCGATTCAAATACGTAACATCATTCACCGCATCATAGTTAGTGCTGGCTTTATTGCCTGGTACTTGGGCGGCTTTGTTGATCACAGCTTGGCCGTAGTCGCGGCTGAACGCTTGATCTGCATTTTGCATGACTAAATTGCTAGGCTGAGCACGGTTAATGTTTTCGTGTGTTGAGGTCGCTTCTGTTTTTATTTTTGCCTCGGTATCGTCAATCAGACCGAGCTTTTCGAGCACCCATTTTACGCTATCAATCACCCCATTAAAGGCCGCTTTTACACTATCAAACACCGCCATTAATACTTTTCCCCATGCGGTATTTTGAAACGCAGCCACTAAGTCATCCCAGTAATAGATAAGCGCACCAACCGCCGCGATGAGCGCAATAACACCCGCTACTACCCACGTAATTGGGTTTGCCCAAAGCGCTGCATTAAACAACCATGTAGCCGCTTGGCCTGCGAGCATAACTGCTTTAAATGTACCCATGGCAATGGCCGCCGCGCCCATCGTTGCAATGAGTGATAAAAAACCCAATACACGCAACGCAATAAGTGCGCCTTGCCATAATTTAGTTATCACTGTTAAACCCATTGTCAGCGCACCACTTGTTATTAGCGCCATTTTGTAAAGGCCCATCATGAACATGACCACGCCATAAATAGAGATAAGCGCCACAATACCCACTACAAGTGTTGCAATCACACTGGATAAAATCGGAAAGCGCTCAGTTAACGAGACAATACCCGCAAAGCCTGCCGAGAGTAATTCTATAAAAGGTTCCACAACGGGTAGTAAACGACTGCCCATTGCCGTAGCTGCCGCATTAAACGAACCGCCTAATCTATCCCAAGGGCTGGCAATAATATTGGCCATTTCAATTGCCTTGGAGCTGTCTTGCACGTTTTCAAAAACGGTGATGCCGTCTTTTAGCTTATCGACTTTGGTACTCAATACATCAACGGCTTTTGCACCTTGCTTACCAAATATTTGAGTGAGTACATCGCCACGCGCTACAGAACCCAAAGAGGATAAGCGGTTATTAATACGCCCCAGCACTACGTCTATTGCTAGCATGTCGCCGTTATCTGTGGTTAATTTTATGCCTAATGCATCTTGTGCTTTACCAATGCCTTGTAATAATGAGGCCGCTTGCGTGCCAGCCACAGAGCCTGATTTAGCAACCAGTTGCAGTTCACCCACTAACGCGAATTGTTGAGCTGAACTTAAGCCAATGTTTGTCGCGGTCGCCCCAAGGTTTGAAAACGCGGCTTGCATTTCTGCACCGGTGG
>NZ_AUTP01000316.1:0-21544 GCF_000498075.1 Pseudoalteromonas sp. TAB23 | reverse complement strand
ATTATTGATACTAACTGCGTTTTACCACCCGTTGCATCGTTAACAGCGGTGCGTGAGTCGGCGCCACTGACTGCAAAACCTTGCGAAAGAGCTGACGCTATATTGGCAATACCTAGCGCTCTAAATTCTTTATCGGCGTCTATGTCGTAGCCATTTTTAGCAGCAAAGCTGCGGGCAGTTAGCATCATACTAACAAAGCTCACGATGGCTAAGTTAAGTGCGGGGACCACTAACTCACGAATAATCCCTAAATCAAAAACAGGGGTATTAAAAACGGGAAGCCCGCCAGTTACGGTGCCAATAGTTTTTATATCAAGTTGTTTTAAATCAAAAATCCATACTAAAAGCGCACCAAAAGCAATGGCAAACATAGATGCAGGCCACGTGGGTCTTATGCGCTTCATGACAAAGTAAATCGCCAGTGTTAACAAAGCCATTAGTAAGGTGGGAACATGTGTTTGCGCTAGATATGTGGGTACACCACCTAGGCGTTCAAGTAAGTAGCGCTCATGAAAGGTAAAACCGAATACTTTAGAAAATTGACCCACAATAATAGTGATAGCTACGCCGTTTAGTAAGCCCATTAAAATAGGTTTAGATAAAAAGTCGGCTAATACACCTAACTTAAATTTACTGGCTATAAAGCACCAAAAGCCGGTCATAGCGGTCATGGTGACAACAAGTTGCCAATGCTTAAAGCTGTCACCTGCAGCAAGAGGTGTTACTACTGCTGCAATAACGGCGCAGGTGGCGGCATCAGGGCCGACTATTAATTGTTTAGAAGTGCCAAAAAGCGCATATAGCATCATTGGCAGTATGCAAGAATATAACCCTACAGCAGCGTTAACACCGGTTAGTTGTGCGTAAGCAATGGCAACCGGTAAGGCAACAGCAGCTACTGATAGCGCCGCTCTTACATCATCAGCAAACCATTGTCGCTCATAGTGCAACAATGTATCTAAACCCGGCATAAAATTATATAAACGCGACAGCACTTCAGTATCCTTGCTAATAGTTACAACGTTTTGATAGTAAATTTAATATTCAAATAAGTATAGCTAGGAGGGAGTGTTTTTTACGTAATATAAAGCCACTTTTTTATAGACGTAAAAAAGCCTGCATAAAAGCAGGCTTTAGTTTCCAGGGAAAATTAAAATTTAGCGCGAATACCAAAGCTGTAACGGCGATCCGCTTCAGTGTACTTCCAAGCACCACCTAGTTCAGATAGGTAGATTGAAGGCTCACCCGTTAAGTTGGTCGCATTACCTACTAGCGTAATGTTTTCGTTAATATCCCAGCTTGCAGAGAAATCTAACTGGCCTCTGTCGTCACGGTAGTTATTACCGTAAACAGTGCCTTCTGCTGAAATACTGCCGTCTGAGTTAATATTTTCTACGCGTTTCTCGTTTTCAGTATCTAAGAAACTGTCACGGTAGTTATAAGCTATACGAGTAGAGAACCCTTCGTATTCCCAAAATACTTGTAAGTTGTACGTATTTTTAGAAATATCTAATAATGGGTTGCCGTTTGGTTGTTCGCTGTCTGCATACGTGTAGTTTGCATTAACACCTAAGCCAGAAAATGCACCCGGTAAGCTTGTGAAGAACTGTTGGTAACCAACTTCAAAACCTTGTACTGAGCCGTTTTCACCGTTTACATTTTTAACTGTATCAATACCCGTTAGTCCTGCGTCACGCAAGCCTGCAACATGGTTAAAGCCATCTATATCTACAGGGTAGTCAGTCGCATCTGAGTAAACTAGGTTGTCTTGAGATACACCTGCAACGTCAAGCTGACATACTTGGTTCCACTGAGTTACGTTTTGACCTGTTGAAGTGCTTGATGCTGCTACACAGCTACTTTCGTTACTTAAGAAAGACTCAACATCTTTATAAAATACTGCGAAAGATAGTACGTTACCTTCATCAAAGTAATGCTCTACAGATAAGTCGTATTGCGTTGCACGGTATGGTTCTAAATCAATAGAGCCTTGCGTTGCACCTGTAATGTCGTTATTAACGTCAAATGCAGGGCTTAGCTCGCTAAAGTCAGCGCGGCGCATAACTTTTGCAGCAGCAAAGCGGAATAATGTTTCGTCTGAGTAGTTATACGTAACGTTTAAGCTTGGTAAAAAGTCGCTGTAGTCATTGTCACCAGTTACTTTTTCGCCATTAAGAAATACGCTTGATTCTAAATCTGTAGTCACATAACGACCACCCACAATCGCAGTGATGTTATCAAAGTCTAAGTACGCTGATATGTACACAGCAGCTGTATCTTCAACTACGTTACGGTATGCGCTTTCTTGGAACTCTTGGTTATCTGAAAGACTCCCCGTTGACGCTAGGTTAGTACCTGCAAGTAACTGCTGAAGTTGAGCGTAAGTATTTGCAGGGTTAGATAAACCGTTGTAGCTTAAAAACGTTAGTAGGTCATTTTGTCCCGAATGACCTAATTGGTCAAAAGAGTTGTCGTGTCTAACTGTTGTGAAGCTATTTGAAAAAGCAGCGTTGTAGTCATCAACCCATAAAGTAGCTAATGAACCATCTGAGTCGTTAAATGCATTTTTGTAAATGTCTTTAATTTCTACTTTGTATTGCTCATATTCGTAATCGCGGTTAGTAACACGTACACCTGCTTTTACTTTAGATACCCAGCTTAAGCTGCTGAGAGGTTCAAACATTTCAACGTCAAAACGAATAGCTGTTTCGTCATTGTCTGTTCTTCTATCTTCACTTTTGAACGTACGTAGTGCTAAGTTTTGTGGGTCAGTAAATGCATTTGGATCTGAATGAATGATGCTTGGTAATTTATTACCGTCTTGAGAAAATGCACCATCATATAAATGATTTGTTAGCTGAGTTCCGCCACTTGCTTCAAATGTTGATTTTTCGATTGGGCGAAGTGTAAATTCAGAATCAGGTCTTACGCTTTCTGATGATGCTACTGCAATTTCACCAGAGATTTTTATACTGTCAGTAAGGTTCCACTCTGCACCAAGTGCATTTGAAAACGAGTCAGTTTCACGAAAGTCACTGTATGTTTTAGGGATACCAAATTCGTTTGTTAGCGTGTAATTATTTACGCCGTTAGCATCTTGAGTTGTATTTGCATCTGTTGATAACGAACCCGCAACACCTAATATAGAGTTACCACTTTGCTCACCAGAGCGTTTAGTGCCACTTAAATCTAGATACACCATGCCATTACCAGCTTGCGGTGCCCATTGAAGTGATAAATTTACAGCAGTACGTTTACGTTGTTCTACATATTGTTCAACACTGTGCTCGTCTCGTACGATAGCGTTGCCACTTGGTGTATTACCTTCTTGGCCATTAATATCAATGTCTTGAGGTTTAACACGGCTAGACGTTTCATCTTGACGAATTTCACGATCTTGATACGAAAACATAGCAATGGCACCAAAGGTACCCATTTCGTCAAAGTCCCAGTTGTTACCAAGTGAACCGCTAAAAATAGGCGCTACTTTTTCTGTTTTATCTGCGTATTCACCATCTAATGAAACTGCGCCAGTTAGTTTATCTAACTCTAATGGGCGAACTGTTTTTAAGCTAACTGTTCCGCCTAATGCACCTTCAATCATATCGGCAGTAGGAGACTTAACTACTTCTACTGTTTTTAAGAAGCTTGATGGGTAATCTTGTAAGCTAATACCGTCACGAGAGTCGCCAATAGTAGAGCGACCGTTTAATTCAACACGGTTTTGAGGTAAGCCACGAATCGAAACACTGTCACCCACACCAAAATCGGTATTAATAGATACACCTGTAATACGTTGCAGTGCTTCTGCAATATTATTATCAGGTAACTTACCAATGTCTTCAGCAACAATCGCATCTACAATACGTCCGTCAGTACGCTTAAGCATAGCGGCGGNAATAGTAGAAGAAGCCATTAATAAAAGGGCTGCTGCACTGATTGTTGTAGAGCTACTTCTTTTATGTTTATTAATTAATGTTGAAGTAATTTGATTGAGTTTCATGTATCTCTCCCGTTTGGGTACGACTTACGTCATTGTGTGTGTTGTTACTTGGTTTGGTTAACCAATTTAACTGCTGTTTCCCTGTAGCGTGTCATACAGGTGGTGTGGTTGAAATTAGTCCAATTCAGCTTTTATTACAACCTTTGTTTACCAAAAATTCACAATGTGTATTACAAAGTGTTCTTTTATTTTGCTTATATTTAATAAATTTAATGGCTTATGGTGTATTTTTATTTTTTATATTTTGAATGAGTTTTATTGAAGTATGTTTACCAAAGGCGTTTTTTTATATTATTTGTACTATTAAATACACTTTTTAGTGCTGTTTTTAAATTTTATGCCGTACTTTTATACGTATTTAGTTTGTTTTTTAAGTGATGTTAAAATAATGAGATGTTCATTAAAGGTTGGGTATGGCTTATAAATTTGCGAAATAGTAAGGAGTATAAAATCATTCAATTTTATTTTGGTTATTTGTTTTGGTAATACCAATTTTCTATTGTTTTTATATGAATTTTGTATTAAAGCTTACTGATACATATCTATATATGATTATAAATAGAGTGATTTTTGCGCAAAAAAAAGCCCAGCATATTAATGCTGGGCTTTCTTAGATTAAATATATTAGCTTTTTAACTCGCCTGTAGATGATTCTAAATGGGCTCTAATAAACCACTGAAATTGCTCTAGGTCAGCTAGTTGGCTGGTGATCATATCTTCAGACACCGGATCTAATTCAGAAAGAGTCTCAATTGCTTTGCGGTGATCGCCATTAACGCCGTTGTATACTTTATCAAGTGCGGCTAAATGCTCGGTTACTAACCCTTTACCTACTGAGTATTCGTTCCATGTACGACGATCTACAATTGATTTAGGCGTACCAACGGGCACTCCACCAAGAGTCGCAATTCGTTCTGCAATTGTATCTGTCATTTCGCGCACAATGTCTACTTGTGGGTCTATCATTTCGTGTACGCCAATAAAGTTAGGTCCCACTACGTTCCAGTGAATATGCTTTAAAGTAAGCTGTAAATCTATCAATGCAACCATGCGGTTATCTAGCGTAGCTATTGTTTTTTGAGCTGATTCGTCACTCATACCTGGCGCGGTAAATTTAGTTGTTTTGTTTGATTCGTTATTGTTACTCATAATTTCTCCTACATTAAGTAATGTGTTGCTCATATAATATGTTGCGTTATGAGCATGACTTAAACTTAATGAAGCAACTGTTATGCCGTAAGTTGATTGTTTTTAAAAGTGATTTAAAAACATGTGGTTATGTTTTTATTTAAGATTTTAGAGGCTGGAGGGGTGATTGAATTTTTGAAAAGCCTGCATACATTTGTAAAATCTGCAGACTTTAATCTAATAGCGCTTAAGTGTATTTAAACTTTGGCTATATATTCGTGCGCTTTTAAAACATCGAGCGGCACTATTTCTAATGATTTTTTATTTGTAGCTTCAAGTACCACTGGTGGCGCAACGTTTGCTGAAATAGCATGAAGCCATCTTACTGCACACAAGCACCATTTATCACCGGCTTTTAAACCTTCAAAATCGTAAAGAGGGTTTGGGCTTATTAAGTCGTTACCTTGTGATTTTGAAAATTGTAAAAACTCGTCAGTCATAATTGCACACACACTGTGATTGCCAAGATCTGATTCTGGTACATAACAAAATCCTTCACGTGTGTAGCCACCATTACCGCAACATAGTTTTAAACGTGTGCCAAGTACATTAAATTGATTCGCCATGAAATACCTTAGTTTGTGGTGTTTAATAAATTTACTCTATCAGGAGTAACTCGCTTGAGATAGCTATAAAACTTAAAAGAGGGAAGGGGGTCTACACAAACTTAAGCCCGCAGCAAAATTGCGGGCTTAGTATTATTTATTTAATACGCAGTGCCATACAATCGCTATGGCCGTTTATGATCATGCTTTTATCAACACGTACGCCACCACCAGAGTATTTTCCGGCGGCTGTAAAACTACATATTTGTACAAAGTAGTCATCTACTTTAGGCAGTGCAAATAGTTGTTGGTATATTTGGTCTTGCTCGGCAAAGTGCCCCATTGTTTTTTCTATAACTTGCTGCTGTTCATCAACAAGTTGAATATTAGCACCACAACGTCCTACTATTGGTTTAACTACATAACCGGTTTGTAATAACTCGTCGTTAAGCTCAAACGCGGTATTAAGTAAATATTTATGATTAGGGAATAAACTCCACAGTATTGGTAAAATAGCCTTGTTACTTGGGATCAATGTCCACAGCGGTTCAAATACCATCACGTTTTTACGCAGCAGTACATCGACTAAGCGTGGCGTTTCACCAATTTTGAATTGTGGTTCAAAGTTATCACCTAATGATTGGTCGGCTTCACATTCTTCACGAATTTGATCAAGTGCGGTTTCCCACGACCACGTTTTCCACACGTAACTCAGTTGTGCGCCATCTGCATCTACTATGTTGCCTGATTCATTCCAGCGAAGTGTGCTTAAGCCAATTACTAACTTACACTCAAAGCCCGCGGCTTCAATGGCTTCTTTCATAAATAATGCGTGATAATGCTCTTCTGGTTCATCATCTTGCAGAATATGAACAAGACCTTTTACTTCACTTTTACGCCATGCTTTTACGAGATCTTTAAATAAATTTTGGCCTGCATCTACACCTGTTTTAACACCAAAGTGTTTTGCCCATTTACCCTGAACTTTGCCGCTCTCCATATAACACGATGCCGAATCGCAATTGTATTCGTAAACTTTTAAACCTGCTGCTGTTAAAGCAAAGTCAAACCGACTGGTAATTAATTGGTTTAAGCGGTTATCCCACGATTGGCGAATTTTATTAATCACAACATCGGGTAAATTAAACTTTTTTAATAACTCAGGGTGCTGCAGTACATAGTCGGTTGCATGCATAAATAAGCCATGCAGCTCATTTGTTGCATGCTCAATGCTTTGCTGCGCCGTTTGAGATATCGCAAAGTAATTATGCTGATCCTCAGCTACTGATGTAAGTTTATGGCCTTGCATCATTTCTACGTAGGCAGCTTCATCGTCATTCGCAATATTTAACCATGACTTGTTTGCTTGGCCTGTATCTACTGCTTTATGGGCTTCTATAATAAATAAATCAGTGTTTAGCTCAGACGTTGGCTCAGCATATTCTGTTTCATCAGTTTGTGTCATCCAGCCTAAAATAGTGGCGTCGCTGTAAGAGCACTCAATCCAATAGTCGCCATCTTTAGTTACTTTTGCTTTTAGCTCACGACACCAGCTTTGATCTTTTGGCCATATTTGATGCCCTACATTTTGCTCAGCAAGACGTATTTTATCTTTATGCACTTCAACAACGACAGCAACATGGCCTGTTTCTTCAAACTCGCCGCCTTCTTCCCATATAAGTAAGCTACCTACTTGAGGATGATGTTTTGCACCATTTTTAAACGCGTTTAGTGGCAATCTGTTTTGGCTATTTACATCGCGCACTGAACGCAGCTCAAAAATATCGTAAGCCATAGCAATATCATCAAAAATATAGCTATGGTTGAGATACATCCATCGACGTGCAAACTCAACGCATTGCCATTTATAGCCCATATAAATGCCATCAAGGTAACTACGATAGGCGCTACGATTAGGATAAATGCTTTCGTCAGCCGTATCATAATCAGATGAATACACAGCAACATTACCAGGTGCATAACCTAATAAGGTACCAAAATCACTAGCAGGAGCAGAAGATTTCATAAACAAAGATGTTCAAAATAAAGGTGTGATAATTTGCTGACTATATGAGCGAAACTGCGTTATAGCAAGATATAAAATATGTTTTTACGAAGGGGGATAAGTAAAAAATTACTCATTCATTAAAGAGTGAAAATACGGGAGAGTACTTTTACTAATAGTGTTAGGTTTGGTGCTTTTTTGACTTGTAACTGTTTGAAAGTTATTGATACTTTTGAAGTGATTATTACTGTTTAAATCTCAACTAAAAAATGGAGAAGCTATAGGTAACTTCTCCACTTTTATTATTCATATTTAGTGATTTTTATAATATGTAAAGCAGGTTAACGCGCTGCTAAATCATTTCAGCATCTATATGGCGTATTAGGTTTGATACCCAATTAACATATTGGCGGTGAATTTTTTTGCCGTTGTAGTTTAAGTTAATAGAGTCTTTATAGTTGATTGAGTATGCCGTTTTTTCATATGCAATATCGACAGTTAATTGGTGTGTGCGAATATCCAGTACACCTTTTATTTTACCTTCACTCATAGGCGTACACTTCCAACCAAGCTGAATACATGCCTTTAGAATACCTTTTTCTACGTCAGCTTCACTGTTGGTAATTGTTGATGTTTGTGGAATAGGGTTTTGTTCAAAGTCTCTTACTGCAACAGATGTTGAACAACCAGCAAGTACAGTAAGTGCTGCCGCTGTAAGTAAAATTGAGTACTTTTTCATAATAATCCTTTGTTTTAATTTCATCCAATTGTGTTGTCTCGCCAATATATGCGCGCTTAGGTGAGATTATCGGTAAATTTATAGATGAGTGCCAGTAGTAATTAGAAAATTAAGAGAGTTAACCGAGATTTATCTCGGGTATTAGCTTTATTTATGAACTAGTTAAAGTTGAATTATTTAAGCTATAGACCAAGGGTTAAAGCAAAATTATGTGTTGAAAGATTTACGTGAGCGATGACATGTTTTGAGGGAACGCTCTTTCTTTATGTTTTAAATTACTCCTATAGTCGTACTTTAGTTAATTTTTTGTTAAACTATTGCGCTTAGTATGGATTGAAGTCAGGGTGTGTTGCTCCTTGGTGGTTGAATTTGCAGCAGTATGTTTGGTTTTTAGGCAAGGCAGAGCCTACGTAGTGCGGTTATTCCTCATAAATAGGCGATAACGCAGCATAAATACCAAACATGCGCTGCCCAAAGGGTTCTTTCTAGGGACGATTAACTCTTTGTTACTCGGTTTTTACTTAGCCCACTAGGTTACAAACCTCGCGCCGCGATTTAATCGCCCCTAGATTGAACAAATTTCAATCCACAAAGAGCAACACGCCCTAGTTAAAAGTTTTTAAAACAGGAAAAACAATGGAAGACATAATAAACAACATTGATATTAATCAATATTTACCCGCTGCAATTACGTGGGCAACCAACATATTACTGGCGATTGCAATTTTACTTGCGGGCTTATGGTTGGCAGGCAAAGTACGCAATTTAATTATTGGCTTGTGTCATAAATACACTCATCTTGATGACACGCTTTTTCGCTTTTTAGGCAGCATGGCTCGCTACATCATATTAGCGTTCGTTATTATTGCTGTATTAAATCGCTTTGGTGTACAAACAGCCTCTATTATTGCTTTGCTAGGTGCTGCGGGGCTTGCTATAGGCTTGGCGTTACAAGGTGCAATGTCGAACCTTGCAGCGGGCGTTATGTTGCTTGTTTTCAGACCTTATAAAGTGAATGACTTTATTGAGGCAGCAGGGCGTTTTGGTAAAGTAACAGAAGTAGATATGTTTACTACTATTTTACAAACATTCGATAACCAACAGGTTATTATTCCAAATAGTCAAATTTGGGGCGCGCAAATTATAAACCATTCACATCATCCAATTCGTGGTGTGGATATGCATTTTGGTGTTGCTTACGGTGAAGATACAACGGCTGTACGTAAAGTTATAGATGCCGTACTTGCAGCGCACCCACACATACTAAAAGATCCAGCTCCTTTTGTTGAAGTAGAAACACTTAACAACAGCTCAGTAGACTTTTTAGTAAGACCTTTTTGTAAGGGCGAGCATTACTTCGATATTCTTTACACTGTGCCAGAGTTAATTAAAAAAGCACTAGATGAAAATAATATTGAAATACCTTTCCCACATCGTAAAGTTATTTTAGTTAACGAAAGCAAAGATTAACTAAATTTAAAATGATTTAAATCTAAGAGCACTTTTAAGTGCTCTTTTTTTGTCTGAAAAAGTTACATACCTGTGTAACTTTTTCTTTTATAAACCACCTCAAATACTACATTGTTATCTGTACAGTCCTTTTTTACTAGGTTAGATGGCTGGTCTTTATTTTGCATTTGCATAGTCGCTTTTAGTTTTAAAGCTCATAAAAACTATTGACCCATTAAATCAAACTGTATGAAGGACTAAACATGGCTGAATCATTTAAATACTCAGGTAATAAAGGGCATGGCGGTGAATTGCATCAAAAAGCGTCGGATGAACACCCTACCATGACCACCGCGCAGGGCTGCCCTGTAAGTGACGATCAAAACTCATTACGTGCAGGAAAGCGTGGCCCAGGATTATTAGAAGATCACATAATGCGCGAGAAGATCTTTCACTTTGATCATGAACGCATTCCTGAGCGTGTAGTGCACGCTAGAGGCTATGGTGCACACGGATATTTTGAAACTTACGACACGCTTGAAGATTTAACCTGTGCAGATATTTTTCAGCGAAAAGGTGAAAAAACCCCAGTATTTACTCGTTTCTCTACAGTTGCAGGTAATAAAGGGTCTCCAGATTTAGCACGTGATGTACGTGGTTTTGCGGTAAAATTTTATACTCAAGAAGGAAACTGGGATTTAGTGGGTAACAATATACCGGTATTCTTTATTCAAGATGCGATGAAGTTTCCTGACTTAGTTCATTCAGCTAAAGCCGAGCCAGATCGTGGTTTTCCGCAAGCGCAAACAGCACATGATAACTTTTGGGATTTTGTGAGCTTATCGCCTGAGTCAATGCACATGGTTATGTGGGCAATGTCTGATAGAGCTATTCCGCGCTCTTTACGCTTTATGGAAGGTTTTGGCGTTCATACCTTTAAATTTATTAATGCCAAAGGTGATGAAAAATACGTTAAGTTTCACTGGAAACCAAAAGGCGGCATGCAATCAGTTGTGTGGAACGAGGCGCTTAAATTAAACGGCGCGGACCCTGATTTTCATCGCAGAGATATGTGGGAATCTATTGGTAATGGCGACTTCCCTGAGTGGGAGCTAGGTGTACAGGTGTTTGATCAGCAATTTGCTGATGAATTTGAATTTGATGTTTTTGATGCCACTAAGCTTATACCTGAAGAGCAAGTATCAGTGCAAATTGTTGGCCGTATGGTGCTTGACCGTGTTGTAGACAACTTTTTTGCAGAAACAGAGCAAGTAGCATTTTGTACTCAAAACATTGTACCGGGGCTCGACTTTACACCCGACCCGCTACTGCAAGGTCGTAACTTTTCATACTTAGATACTCAAACTAAGCGTTTAGGTGGTCCTAACTTTACGCATATTCCGGTCAATGCGCCTAAATGTCCAATGCGTCATTTTCAGCAAGATGGCCACATGGCAATGCACAATCCAAAAGGGCGTGTTAATTATGAGCCAAACTCATGGAGCGGCGACGAAAACAACCCGCGCGAATGCCCAGTACATGGCTTTAAAAGCTCAAGCGAGCCTGAAGTAAGCGGCGGTGATAAACTGCGTTATCGCTCAGAAACATTCAGCGATCATTACAGTCAAGCCCGTCAATTTTATTTAAGTCAAACAGAGGTAGAGCAGGCGCATATTCAATCTGCGTACGTGTTTGAGCTGTCTAAAGTTGAGCATTTACCAATACGAGAACGTTTGGTATCGCACTTGTTAAATATTGACGAAACCCTCGCAAATAAAGTTGCCGAAGGACTTGGCTTGCAAGAAATGCCAGACCCAGCTGAAGCTGCTATGCCAACACGTAAAGACTTACCTGTATCTGATGCGTTAAGTATTTTGAAAAATGCGCCCAACACCTTCAAAGGCCGCAAATTAGGTATTTTAGTGAGTGATGGCTTTAATGCAGAAATTTTTGAATCGGTTACCAATGCACTTAAAAGTGAAGGCGCAAACTTTGAAATTATTGCCCCACAAGTTGGCGGTGCCAAATGCAGTAAAGGTAAGCACTTTAAAGCTGATCAGGTTATTAATGGTGGTCCATCGGTTTTATACGATGCGGTACTTGTACTCACCACTGAAGATGGAGCTAAAAAACTAGCTGCTATTGCAGAAGCTAAAGACTTTGTAAGTGATGCGTATGCACATATGAAATACATAGGTTTTACAAGTGAGGCTAAGCCATTATTTAAAGCCGCAGGGCTTGATGACAAAGCAGATGATGGTTGGATTGATTTAGCTACCGTATCGGGCGAGGCATTTATAGAGTCATTACGTAATTTACGTTTTTGGCAGCGCTAAGTATTTATTAGAGCTATTATTTAATTTATATATTGTTTTAAGGTCAGTCAATCTGACCTTTATTTAAAAACTTTAGTGCTTATTACAGACAGCATTTAAATCAGTTTTAATAACATGGATTCAACAGCGAGGTGATCACTATGTCAGTTTCGGCAATACCAAAAGGGTTTCATTCAGTTACACCATATTTAATTATGAATGACGCACAAAAAGCGATAGATTTTTATTGTGATGCATTTAGTGCTGAACACGTAATGCAAATGCCTTTACCTGATGGTGGAATAGCCCATGCAGAAATAATAATTGGTGATTCGCATATTATGCTTTCAGATATTGGTTCTGAAGAACATTTAAAAAGCCCAAAAGAACTCGGTGGTACAGCGCTAAGCCTTATGCTTTATGTTGAAGATGTTGATACCGTATTTAAAAAAGCAATTGAGCTTGGTGCAACAGAAATAAGACCCGTACATGACCAATTTTGTGGTGATAGGACCGGCACGATACAAGACCCATTTGGTCATATATGGATCATTGGTACACACAAAGAAGATGTTAGTGACGAAGAGTTAAATAATCGAATTGGGAATATAACAAATCAAGAGCAAGACGCATAACTCGCATGCTAATTAGATTTATGTACCTTTCTAATTACGTTGATGGCTTTAATGGAAGGCTTGTGGCTTGTGGCTTGTGGCCTGTGGCTTTTGCTTCAGCTCATCTAGGTTTTGCCTTGTTATCGAAACCGTTTTCTTACCTCAAAATAGCTCACTTAATTAAGCGAATTGGTATAAATTACTAGTTAAATTTTAGGCATAAAAAAACCTCAGCCAATAATTAGCTGAGGTTCAAAAAGTGGTACCAGCGGCCGGACTCGAACCGGCACTCCTTTCGGAAGGGGATTTTGAATCCCCCATGTCTACCAATTTCATCACGCTGGCATAATTTTTCTTTAATCTTTTAAGCATAAAAAGATAAAGAAAAACCACTTAAAATAAAAAGGATACTTATATACCTCTTATTCTGTATCCGCATTATACAAATAAAAGAGGGGGCGGCAAGCCTTTTCTTTTATTTGCATAAACAACTGGTTGATAATTAATCGTTTATAGCAAGGGTACTCCACAGGTAATTTTTTTAAGTCTTTTTGGGCTGATATATAAAGCGAATATTTTGGGTTATGAGTGCTATTAAATTTGTTATGCGATTGAATAAATAAGCAATTGAACTATTGATAATAGTTAATCGTATTACAATAATTATTCCTGCTTTATCCCGATGTTGCGATCAATTCAGGTATTATTTGTACAACAAGGTTTTTAAGACATTATATATGACTCAATTAAGTGCCAAACAGAACATTCAATCGATTGTGAAAGCAATTAAGGCAGAGGAAGCATTACTTCGTCAAAAGCACCCATTACTTGCACATCAAAATACCTTAGGGTTAATTATTTTATTGCTATCGCTTAGCGCATTAATTGGTGTTGGTGTTTTATATTATTTAGGCATCATACCTGCTTGGGTATGTATAGTACTTGCGGCTATTGCAGCGTCTATTTCCCATGAGTTAGAGCACGACCTCATACATAAACAATACTTTAGTAATCAGCCTTTCATGCATAATTTTATGATGCTGACAGTATGGTTAATGCGGCCAAATACTATTAGCCCATGGTACCGACGTAAAATGCATTTACACCATCACAAAACCTCAGGCACACAACAAGACCTAGAAGAACGCTTGGTGGGTAACGGTATTAAAAATCCATTTTTACGTGCGCTAGTTATTGTAGATGGGTTATTAGGGTTAGTTATTTCTACTAAACGTTTTAGAAAAGAAATTAATGGCTTTAGTTTTTCGAGTGTTTTTAATGCGGGATTTCCGATAGCGACTGCGTATTTTGCTGTTTTATACAGCGTTATTGTATTTCATATTGTTGATTTATTTATACCACTTTCACTAAATTCGCCTAGCTGGTTGTTAAGTACAATGAATGTGTTCGAGTTTTTAATGGTTGTGCTCATTGTGCCTAATATTATTCGCTCAAGCTCGCTTAATTTTGTTACCTCAAGCATGCATTACTATGGCGGCGTTAATAACATGCTTGAGCAAACTCATGTACTAACGAGCCGTTTATTTATGCCGTTTCACTTGTTTTGTTTTAACTTTGGTAAAACGCATACTATCCACCATTTTGTGCCAAATCAGCCGTTTTATTTACGTCAAATGCTAAGTGAAAAAATACTTAAAGTAATGGCGCAACACAACGTGCGCTTTAACGATTTTGACAGCATAAAAAATGCTAACGCATTTAAATAATTACCCCCAACATAAGGGGATGTTCTACATTGCTATTCTTATTTTATAGTTTGAATAGCAATTATGTACCAAGCCTATTACTCGTTAACTTCTTCTATCCACCACCGCGCTTATTAAAACTCACTTTACGTGCGTTGGTTGACTATTCAATGCCATTTTTAAATCAATAAAAACAAAAATGGTAGGCTTAATTAGCGCTAAATCTTCAAACTAAAAATAGATAAAACCAGTGAAAAGTGAAGTGGCCCCCCATAGTTGGGCATCTAGCTTAAATGGGATTGATTATTGTAGAGCCTTCAGTAATAGTGGTTATAGAGCGAACTAATTATGTTCTCAATAATACATAAGGGCTCGTGCTCATCAATATTATAAAACCAATAAATATAATAAGGACAAACAGGATGAAAAAATCACTAATTTCAATAGCGCTGGGCTTTGCTGCCCTTAGTGCGCTCAATGCCAATGCAAACATTGATCAGCAAGTTAAAAAGATAGAGCAACAGGTTATTGATTGGCGACGTGATTTTCATCAAAACCCTGAGCTTGGAAATCGCGAAACCCGCACAGCAGGTATCGTAGCTAAGCACTTAAAGTCGCTGGGTATGGAGGTACAAACGGGGATTGCTTATACAGGCGTTGTGGGGTTATTAAAAGGCGCAAAGCCTGGTCCAACAGTAATGCTACGTGCAGATATGGACGCGCTGCCAGTTACTGAAAAAGCCGATGTTGATTTTAAATCAACTAAAACCACTAATTACCGTGGTGTAGATGTAGGCATAATGCATGCTTGTGGGCACGACACGCACGTGGCCATGCTTATGGGCGCTGCACAAGTGCTTGCAAACATGAAAGATGAGCTACACGGTAATATTATGTTTGTATTTCAGCCTGCAGAAGAAGGTGCGCCAGAGGGGGAAGAGGGTGGCGCTGAGCTAATGCTTAAAGAAGGCATATTTAAACAATACAAACCAGAAGCTGCTTTTGGGTTACATATAACATCTAGTTTGCACAGCGGTAAAATTGGTTATAGAAGTGGCCCTGCAATGGCCAGTGCAGACCGATTTGAAATAATTGTACATGGCAAGCAGGCACACGGCTCTGCACCGTGGACTGGGGTTGACCCTATTGCTGCTGCCGCGCAAATAGTAACTGGCGTTAATCATATTGTTAGTCGCCAAATTAACATTACCAAAGAGCCCGCTATTGTCTCGTTTGGAAAAATAGCGGGAGGCGTACGCAATAATATTATTCCTGAAGAAGTAGAAATGGTGGGTACAATTCGTAACTTTGATATGGATAATCGTGCACAAATATTTGAAAAAATAAAAACCACAGCCACGCACATTGCTAAATCGTCAGGTGCTACTGCAGAGGTACACATTCACGAAGGTTATCCGGTAACGATTAATAACGCAGAGCTAACCGCGCAAATGTTACCTAGTCTTAAAAAAGCAGCGGGTAATGAAAACGTAGTTGAAATGGGAAAAATAACCGGCGCAGAAGACTTTTCGTTTTACGCATTAGAAGTGCCGAGTGTATTTGTATTTTTAGGCGGCACACCTAGTGAGCAAGATTTAAATACAGTGGCTAGTAATCACTCCCCTTATTTTTATGCCGACGAATCATCGTTTAAAGTAGGCACTAAGGCGCTTAGTCTATTAGCCATTGATTATTTGAACGCACATTAATACCAACTCGCAATAATACATAATCAATTTGAGGGATTAAACCGCACGTTAACTTCGTTAAAAAATTCTCATATAGAACAACTAAATAACGAATTTTTTGCCTTGTTATCGACACGGTTTTCTTACCTCAAAATAGACAACTTAATTAAGCGAATTGGTATGAAAATAATTTAGACGCACCACGTTACGCTATTAGCTTAACGTGGTATTGCTGTTTTATTTAAAACATCGGATCATGTTTGTAGCACTTGCTCAACGTTGAAAATCACTCTCAAAAATTAAAAATCTAACCGAATATACAAATGAACCGGCGAGCAGTTTTTTTATATTTTAAAAATAATGAATCGATATTGCCGGTCTTATATCTCGATTCAATCTTCATAAGCATTAAGGATTTAAATAATGGAAATTACTGGAAGCTGTTACTGTGGTGAAATTAAATACCAGGCAAAGTCTCAAAATAACAATGCACTTGTTTGTCATTGTAGCGATTGCCAACGTATGTCGAGCGGCCCATTTAGAGCCGTTATAATTGCAGAGCCAAACTCGGTAGTATTTACCCAAGGTGAGCCAAAAGAGTTTGTTAAAACAGCTCAAAGTGGTAACAAGCGTGCGCAAGGTTTTTGTGGCACATGTGGTACAACACTATATGCAACTAACGAAGCTAAAGCTGACCGTGTATATGGCTTGCGTATTGGTGCGGTTGATCAGCGTGATCAGTTTACGCCAACAGCACAAATTTGGTCTAAATCGACGCTTAATTGGCTTAACGAATTACACCAAGTGCCTTCATTTGAAACCACACCACAAAAATAAGGTAAGCCAGGTAATGAACTCACTGATAAAAACCGCTTTTTTAGCAAGCGCATTAATTACCGGCAGTGCATTTGCAGCTTCGAGTAATGTCGACTTTTTAAATGCAGGCAAAGCTAATTCTAACTTACCATTTTCGCAAATAGTAAAAGCCGGTAATACGCTTTATATGTCGGGGCAAATAGGTGTTAACCCTGTAACAGGTAAGTTGGCTACAGGCGGTTTTGAAGGCGAGGCTAAACAAACACTTGAAAATATTAAACGCACTTTAGAGCTGCATAACTACAGCATGAGCAACATAGTTAAATGTACGGTTATGCTAACTGACATAAATGACTTTAAAGCATTTAATGCTATTTATACTCAGTATTTTAGTGCGCCGTATCCTGCACGTAGTGCTTTTGCTGTAAAGGCGTTAGCGCTTGATTCTTTAGTAGAAGTTGAGTGTATAGGTGCTGTTTAGTTGATACTCAGCAGTATTACTTCTAAAAAGTAATACTGCTTTTGAAATTTTATATACAAAAAGGCTGTCTATTTGAGTAGTTACATAACAGAGGAAATATTATGTGTAGTTCACCTAAAAGCAGCCGAGCAGTTAAAAAAACAGCCATTAGTTTTAATGATGAGCTTACTCAAGAACAGCGTTTACGTTTTGCTGCAAAGGCTAATTTAGCGCAAGAGCGCCGTGAACAGCGTGAAGCAACTAATAAACGCTATGAGCAAAAACACACGAGCAACAAAACTTCGTCTGGTTTATTTTCGTGGTTACAGCAGCTAGTTAGCTGATTTAGCTAAAGTGGTGTTTTTACCACTGCCTAAACCACATAATGCACACAGTACTCCGGCAATAGCACACAGCCATAATGGCGCACTCCAACTGCCTGTTGTAGTGTGTAATGCACCAGCTAGCATAGGACCAATAGCCGCGAGCAAATAACCTACGCTTTGCGACATACCTGAAAGCGACGCTGCTTGTTGCGAATCATCGGTTCGTAAACTAATAAACGACAGCCCTAATATAAAACACGCCCCAGAGC
Organism: Pseudoalteromonas sp. TAB23; assembly: GCF_000498075.1. Taxonomy (NCBI): domain Bacteria; kingdom Pseudomonadati; phylum Pseudomonadota; class Gammaproteobacteria; order Alteromonadales; family Pseudoalteromonadaceae; genus Pseudoalteromonas; species Pseudoalteromonas sp. TAB23. The sequence goes on along the minus strand of NZ_AUTP01000316.1, from coordinate 3,421 downwards.
AAAAGCCCAGCATTAGGGTCCAAACAAAAGCAAAGTTAGGCATGTAAAGTAGCCCCAATGCACTGAGTGCACTCAGCATGGCTAAAATAAAGCTAAGCGCGCTTTGATCTTTTAATTTGGCAAGTAACGGAATTAATATTAAACCCGGTAATGCAGTCGCTATTTGAAAAGCCCCATGATAAGCACCTGCTTGCGTGGCACTTTGGCCAGTTTCGATTAATATACTGGGTAACCACGTGATAATTATATAATTTAAGAATGAGTTTAAGCCCAGCAGTAGGGTAATTTGCCATGCTAGTAAATAGCGCCATACACTTTTTGACGTGTCAGCGTGTTGAGCAATACTCGCGGGTTTTGTGTGCTTACTTAATTGCGAGATCCATACAATAATACTCGCCAGAGTAATAAGAGCTGATGAGCCCAGCGCAAGTTGCCATCCTAATCCGTTTAACTGACTAAGCGGAAATACCAAAGTGGAAAACCCACCCGATACCACGCCCATAGTAAGCACGTAGGCTGAGGTCATTAATGCAACCTTTGCAGGAAAGTCGCGCTTAATTAAACTTGGTAATAATACGTTTGCAATGGCAATACCTACACCAATAATAGCGGTGCCTACAAAAAGCATGGCTGAGGTATTTATTACCCGCGCTGCAACCCCTGCAAGTATAAATAACAAAGCCACAAACAAGGTACGCTCTAGCCCCTGCTTTTTAGCAAGAGTTGCGGCCATTGGCGATACAACCGCAAAGGCAATGAGTGGCAATGTTGTTAAAAACCCAGCTTGCGATGCGCTAAGCCCAAAGTGATTAATAATTTGTTCAAGCACAGGTGCAATACCTGTAAATGTTGCACGTAAATTTGCGGCAATAAGTAATATGCCAAGCACAAGTAATATGCCAGCAAAGCGTGATTTAGGTGTGTTATTTAACAAAAGGGAAGACCATTAAAGCTAATACTTAATGGGCGCTAGTATAAAGGCTTAGCAAAAACTATAATTTAGAGATAATGACATTAAATAACTAAAAACAGACAAAACTATGTTTGATGCAATTGGCTGGGACGACATTAAAAATTTTGAAACTATGGCGCAGCCCATAATAGCCAAAATAGAGCATGCCCATGCAAGCCACGAAATACCACTGCATACCCATCCTAAAGGGCAATTAATTTTAGCGCTGCATGGTTATGTAACGTGTGAAGTGTCGGCCAAAATGTGGATGGTGCCTACGCACAGTGCAATTTGGATCCCAGCACAAAAGGTGCATAGTAATAGGGCGTCTGATAACGCGCAGCTTTGTCATTTATTTATAGATAGTAGTAAAAACGGTATGCCGCTAAATACCTGTACGTTAGCCATTACGCCACTGGTTAAAGAGCTAATGTGTGAGTTGGCTGGGCATAATCAGCACTATACTTTAAATAGTAAAACATCGCGTTTAGCGCAGGTGTTGTTTGATCAACTTATTGAAATGCCCGTACAGCCACTGGATTTTGTATTATCTAAAAACGAGGTAATTCAAACTATGAGCGATCAGCTTATAAACAAGCCAAACAATCGAAAAACACTACCACAATGGGCTAAGCAGTTTGCATTAACTGAGCGCACATTAGCGCGGTTAATTAAAAAAGAAACCGGTATGACATTTGGAAAGTGGCGTACGCAATTACATATAATTACAGCCCTAAAAGCGCTTTCAGATAAGCAAAGTGTGCAGCAGGTGTCGGAGTTACTAGGGTATGAGTCGGTGAGTGCATTTATTACTATGTTTAAAAAAGTGATGAAAAAGTCGCCCATGAAATACATGAGCGACTTAAATCAATTAAATTAGCTTAGCCTTTAAATCAGTTTAGCTCTTAAATAAGCATTACCACGTATAAGTTGCCGAAAGCATCGCGTTACGAGGTCTACCCGGGAAGTATCTGTCGCCGGTAAAACTGGTGTAATCGGCGCGCTCTGCATAAGCCTCATTAGTTAAATTAATAATGCGGGCAAGCACTTCAAGGTTATTAGTAACTTGCCACTGTGCGCGTAGGCTTAAAACATCATGCCCTTGGTATTTATTTAAGTTTTCTGGGTCGGTGTAGTAGTTACCAACGCGATGCCATTGCAAAGCAAGTTGCGTATTGCTGAGTGCTTGCCATGTTAAATCAAGATTAGCAATATTACGCGGCGCGGTATCTATGCCGTTACCGTTTATATTTAAACCGTTAAGTATTTGGTTGTTAGTATAAGTATGCTTTGCGTGAGTGCCTGCAAAGTTAAGCGCAAGCGACTTGGTGAGCTGGTAGTCAAGCTCAAGCTCAATACCACGATGGCGAGAGCTGCCATTATTTACCGTAAAAAAGTCAGTATCGCGGTAAATCGTATTGTGTTTACTCATAGCGTAAAGTGACACGCCATAACGTAGTTTTTCGTAAATTTCTTTAATACCCAGCTCTGCATTATTGGCTATTTCGGCGCTTAAATTTGCAGTGGTTTGCTCGCGTTGTAATTGGTATAGCTCAGCCGCTTGTGGCGCTCTGTAACCGCGAGAAAAGTTTGCATAAAGCGTGTTATTTGTATTGTACTGATAACTAACCCCAAGCTTTGGCGATAAATTACTAAAACTATTTTTTCCACTTTCAGGGCGGCTGTATCGGCAGNAGCCACCAAAGCCGCATTCTGTGCCATCGTCTTTTGTTCTACCTGCAAGCATATTATTGGTGTAGTCGTACTGCATATGCTCGTAGCGCACACCTGCGGTAAGTAACCACTTATTTAATTGCCAATCAATAGATGCAAAAGGGGCATAAAGCGTGGCGTTTACATCGTAATCGTAATGCTTACCTTGTGGCACTGTAGCAACTAAAAATGCAGAACCTTGAGTGGGCTCATTTTGGCTTTGAGTAAAGTCGGCTTGCGTGTATTCGCCATCAAGCCCTAGGTTTATTTTTATATTACTTTGTAAATTATGTTGATAAAGCGATTGCACACCAAAACCAGTTTGACTGTTTTTTTCAAGCGGTGTGCCGGGTAAAAAGTGCTTAAAAAAGTCCATGTTTTGGTCGCGAAAATATAACGTAGTAGAGAGCACATCGTCGTTATTTAATTGCCATGTTGCATTGCTCCATGCTCTAAATGCGCGTGCTTTTCTAAATGCGTCTGGGTCAAAGTTTTTTTGCGCGAGGTCTTCGTTTTTATAGCTTTCAAAGCCCGTAATAAATCCCGCAGTTTGCTGATCTAGGTTTGTGTAAGTAAGCCCTGAGGTAAGTAATAAATTATTATTTGAATAGCGATGGCGAATATTTACTTTTTGTTGCTCTACGCTTTCGTCGTCGCGGTAACCGCTATCGTCGGTAACACTTGCGTTAATGCCTATGCCGCTGTTGCCGTAATCTTGTCCTGCACGTAATTTGTAGCGAGTATAACCGTACGAGC
>NZ_AUTP01000315.1:0-3030 GCF_000498075.1 Pseudoalteromonas sp. TAB23 | reverse complement strand
TGGGGCAGAAACGAGTTACGACTGATAGCACTAAGCTGAATTTCGGCAAAGAACGAATAGCGGTCATTGTGATTGGCTAAAAATAGTTAATTACTCATATTGGTGTTTGTTCACATATACAAGTAAACGTGCTACGAGCAGACATTTGCGCGGCTCGCATACAGTCAAATTTTTACCCCCACAAACCGATATAATGAGGGAAATAAATCAATTACAAGAAAAACGATTTTAATTGGCGAGTTTAGTGTGCTCCAGTTTTTTATTGATCTTTAAGCTTAGCACGCTACAAAGCGGTTCGTGGATGAGTGATAGCCAGGTATTGAGGCGCTAGTTATATTAAGTTGTTCGAGGCGGAGGGTGGACTATATTTATTTAGTCAAGACGATTGAGGCATCTACTTAATAATTGGCTATAAAAAAACATCTTATTCTCTTTTATTGACTACAGTTTTAGGTGGCTACAGCGGTGCTAAAAACAAGAGTTATTAAAAAGGCGTTAGCCTGTGAATAAGTTACAAAACTTTAAGCATTAAAGCCACTCTTCAGTTTATACTCCTGTCGGCCTTTCCCCTAGCTACGGCATCCCCCAAAAAATCACGACACTTCACTCCTCAGAGTGATTCTAAGCGACTTTGTATGAAAAGTGATGCAATTTACCTGTGCCTATGAAATTTCCTTATCGAGCCTCTAAGCTCCATAAAGAGAAGTTTATCAAGGCACGATTAGCTTTTTTTAGCTGGAAGATTGGTGAACGCGTTTTTTAAGGACTATTTTGCATTTAACTCTGTAAAGTCGCGCTCGTTCCTCGCTACGGCTTCGCCTAGTTAAAATTAAAAGCCGCGATATAGTGGGTTAGTTACCCATCCCCCATACATTAACTCTTAATGGGTAATGCTTTTGTAGTTGTTAATGATTTAAAAGTAATGAAAAAGAAATTATAATAATGTTTCTTTTACGTTTATTTAATTATGGAATGATTATGATAAAAAATTTACTTTTAACATCTTTAATTGGACTAGTTTCTTTCTCAAGTTTAGCCTCGGAAACTCCACTTTACACTGAATGCTCAACATGTTTTTCTTTCGAACAGTTCAAAAATACAGCAAGATTAAAAGCTAAAGTAGATCGCCCTCGCGATGTTTATGTAATGAATCTAGATAAATCAATTATTGAGAAATTCAATGTTTCTAAGACCATTACAGGGTACAGGATATTAAAAGGAGATAATGAACCTGATGGTCGTGGTGGTCATATTCAAGATGTAAGAATACCTATATATAGTTGGACTGTAGATAGCTATGGTGTAGAGCAGGACGCTTTAAATACTTTTCATAATATATCTGATGCAAAAAGTGCTGTTGTTGCAAGCTTAGCTGGAGTAAGCGCAACTATTGTGCCTAAAGAGATTGCAGGTAGCGCTTGGGACTTAGTTGGATTTGGTGCAAAACAATATGAAGTTTCATCTTATTATAATGAACATACAACCCTAGAACAGGATATATCGAACTTTACAATCGCAGCGGCAAAAGTTTCTGGCGTTGCTGAAATTGAAAAAGTCTTTATGCAGGTTGCTTTTGATGACAAAAGCATTGCAATATATTCGTTATATGGAATTATTGGTGATGAGCTTATATGGGATTTTGAACATGGTAGAGATGTTGACGGAAACAAAGTTGAACCTACACTTCCTGTAACATCACCACGTACATATACCTTTAAAAAAGGTGGTTTATCAACTTTCTCAAATTTTTATGATGCTGCCGTGCGTTCTGGAGCCCAATTTTACAGTACCTCTGCTAAATCACCTTCTTCTGCAGGTCGAGTTTCTTGTGTAGGCGGTAAAGCTCCTGGTTCATATATATGTACTTATACAAAATAATTAATTAAAAAATAGAGCCTTGTAAAACAAGGCTTTAAAATACATGAAAGTTCAACTCCTATGTAACACTATTTCTAACATCCATTATGAACCTTATTAAGTTTTCTTTTGTTGCTCTGATACTTTGAGCTTTGTTAAATTAAGATATAGAGTAAACATTAATTAATGCAGGGACAGCTACATGAGATTTAGAAAGAGCATCAGAATAGGTAAGGGTTCAAGGGGCAACCTAGGAAAAAAGGGAATTACTAGCATTTCTGTTGGAGGTAAAGGTTGAATTCGAAGAGAGCTTTTATGTTTCATAGCTCTCTTCGATGAATGAACTTAAGTATTCAGCATTGGTCTTTAATTTATTTATCAAACTGTTTTTTCGACTAAGAGCGTTACCGTGATTTTTTGCCTTCTGTTTTTCGATTTTCATTTCTCGTTTATTGTGCTGTATTAATTCGTTTTTTTCAGTCAGTGTATTTCCAATTTCATCCGATTTTCTTTTTTCCTTTTGATAGCACTCGTTTAAATCTTTTTTAGTCTCTGATATTAGTATTTTTTCAGCTTCAATTTCTGCTTGTTCTTGCTCTACTTCGAGCTTAGCTTGGATGCGGGCATTGTCTAGAAGCGTATGGGTCACACATTAAGAATCTTCAATGTCTGCTAGTGGAACTAAGCCGAACTTCGGCAAAGAGCGAATTGCGGTCAGTCAATTGCCATAAGCTAATTAATGATAAGTGGAAACTTTCCCCTATTACGCATGTTCGAAGAACCTACAGTAAGCATAATATTTATAACTGGCAATAACTTATACTATTTGCTACTAATAGTAGATCATAGAAAAAGACATTTTCACGTCAAAATGGGGAATTGTGCTTTTATAAAGCTTTTAGGTGCTTTAGTTTATTTACAATCCAATAAAGCAATCCCATTAAATATATTTAAATACTTAAAAGGAAATGATACATGGCTAAAACTATAGATCAGCTAGTTCGTATCGCAGCAGCGGGCGGTGGGATGCATATCGATGCAAATGGAAAAACAGCAGATCAAATGGTACGTATTGCATCTGCAGCATCAGGCAAAGGTGCAACAATAAATATTATTAATTCATCAAAAAAGACTACGGATGAGTTAGTACGTATAGCAGCTGCCGGTAATGGC
>NZ_AUTP01000314.1:9197-12134 GCF_000498075.1 Pseudoalteromonas sp. TAB23 | reverse complement strand
GATGCGGGAGTGGCGGAATTGGTAGACGCGCTGGATTTAGGTTCCAGTAACTTCGGTTGTGAGAGTTCAAGTCTCTCTTTCCGCACCATTTCTTGATAAGAAATAAAATTATCATTAATTCTTTGTTGGGATATCGCCAAGCGGTAAGGCACCAGGTTTTGATCCTGGCATTCCCAGGTTCAAATCCTGGTATCCCAGCCAACTTCTTCTACCAAGGAAATTTGGATAAAAGAATTGCTCTAGCTTAGAGTTTAAATTAGCAAATTAGTGATGCGGGAGTGGCGGAATTGGTAGACGCGCTGGATTTAGGTTCCAGTAACTTAGGTTGTGAGAGTTCAAGTCTCTCCTTCCGCACCATGTTCTTATTAAGAACTAAAACTAATTCAAATTTATAGTTGGGATATCGCCAAGCGGTAAGGCACCAGGTTTTGATCCTGGCATTCCCAGGTTCAAATCCTGGTATCCCAGCCAATTTGACTCCCCTGTCTAAAACTTCTCAATATTCATTAAATTCAACTGACTTTTCCTGCACTCAAATAAACATTTATAAATTCATCTATATTTATTGGTTTGCTATATAAATACCCTTGTAAATAATCACAGTTAAGACTCAACAACGCCTGTTCTACCTCTTTAGTTTCTATTCCCTCAGCAACTACATCGCAATTTAATCGACTCGCTAAAAACAATGTAGATTCTACAATGGCGTAATCAGGTGAGTTAGTAAGCATATCTTTGACAAACGACTGATCAATTTTTATTTGATTAATTGGCAGCTCTCTTAATAATGACAGTGACGAAAAGCCAGTACCAAAGTCATCAACACTAAATTTAAACCCGCGCATACTCAACTGTTGCATCATTTTTCTAGCAGCCGGTATATTTGTCATCATTGCACCTTCTGTAATTTCAAAAATTAACGAGTCGCTTAATGTAGGGTCGGTTGCGAGTAAACTAATTATAAAATCGTAAAACTCGCTGCTTTCAATATCTTTCGTCGATAAGTTGACATGTATAGTACCAGTGAAACCAAATAGCTTGAGCTTTCTAATATGATTAACGGCTTCTTGTACAACCCATTTCGATAAAGGAAAAATAAGCCCTGTACGCTCAGCTACAGTTATAAACTTTTCTGGACTAATAAAGCTACCATCATCTTGCGGCCATCGGATAAGCGCTTCTAGGCCATGTAATTGCAGATCTTTAGAGTCCATTATGGGTTGTAAATAAAGCTCAAACTCATCTTTATGTAATGCCACTTTAATTTTGGCTGATAAATCAAAAAAATCCTCAGCTCGTTTACCTATTGCAGATGAGTAATTTACCAAAGGTTGAAATGTTTTTTTAGCTTCATGCAGTGCCAAGTCAGCTTTTTTTAATAGCTGATCGGGCAATCGGCTATCATCAGGAAAACGGCTTACGCCTATACTTAATTGTATTTTAACCATTTGCTCATTCGTACAAAACGGACTTTTGACGGCTGAGTTTATAATGTTTACACAATAATTCATGCTTTCATCTGTATCGGTATGCAATAAAAATGCAAACTCATCGCCACCTATTCGATATAACTTAGCAATGCCGCATAATTCTTTATTTAGTTTATTGGCAAATGCAGTCAATAATTGGTCCCCACAATGATGCCCAAACGCATCATTAATTTGTTTAAAGTTATTTAAGTCGATATAAAATAGTGAAAATGGGGAAGGATATTCAACTTGTTTACTTAAAGATTTAAAAAATTTATCGCGGTTAGGTAAGGTTGTTAAGTTATCGTGCTCAGTTTGATATTTTTGATACTGCGTTGCTTGCTCTATTTTAAGAATACTTTTTAAGCTCAGTTTAATAACTAAAAAAACAAACCCACCACCGCCAAGTAACAACATAGCCACCATATTCATAACGACGGGTGCAATATCGTGGTTTGAAAAATAATAAAGTATCCACCAATACCCTAAAATAAAAAAAATAATAGCGCATAGCAGTACACTCCATGCTCTTTGCGATGTTTTTTTGCAAACTTTAACGGTTGTTTTTAAGCTAGCAACAAGCAGTAGCGCACCTAAAATAATTATTACTGTAAAAAAATTATCCACACACAGGCTCTTTAAAGTTATTAAATTGCGATTTAGTGATGTAACACCAGTTAAATTAAAACTGTGTTCGATATAGCCGAGTCTCTATTTGCTGACTTAAAAACAGACATAAAAAAAGGCTCATAAATGAGCCTTTCTAATATCTACTTTAAATTTAGCCTAAATCACCACTAATTGCGTATTTTAAAACCCAGTTTTTTATTGGCCCCGTATTATTAGCCATTTTTAAAAACTGGCTACGTGCCCATTTAAGTGGCGTAATTTGATTAGAAAACCCAAAGTAACACGCGTCCATCATGCTCATCATTAATAAATTAGCTTTACGGCGAGCTCGCTCGTATTCTTTAAGTTTCAGCGGGCAACCTATATCTCCTGCTTCGTTTAAAACCTCAGCAAGTGCCACTACGTCCTGAAAACCCAAATTAACGCCCTGCCCTGCAAGGGGATTAATTGTATGTGCAGCGTCGCCTACTAAAACCATGCGCCCTTGCGAATAATTATTAGCGTGTTGGCGAGTAAGCGGAAATACTGCATGGGTTTGTACTTCAAAGTCTCCAGCAAGTTCTGGGAATTTATTCAGTATGTGCGTTTTTAACTGAGTTGGGTTTAACCCTTTAAATGCTTGCAATGTATTTGCATCGTCGTACCAAATTAAATTAGCGTACGGTGCCTGCATTGGTAAAAATGCTAACGGCCCACTTGGTGTAAACTGTTGCCATGTTTTAATTTGTTGCGGTGCATCGAGTTTAATTAACACCCCCATGCAATGCTGTTGGTACTGCCAACCCGTAATACCAATATTCGCCTTATCGCGCAGCTGCGATTGCCCACCATCGGCGGC
>NZ_AUTP01000314.1:0-9192 GCF_000498075.1 Pseudoalteromonas sp. TAB23 | reverse complement strand
GGCAATTACTAAATCAGCCGTATAGGTTTGATCACCATACACAAGCGTAATTAAATCATCCGTTTGCTCTATTTTAGTTACCGGCAATGATTGCTCAATAACCTCAATCTTATAATGCCCAAATTGCTGCCACAAACTTGCTTGAATTAAACTATTTTCAATCAAGTGGCCTAAATGTGTCGTGTTTATGTCGGCGCAATCAAATAATAAATTGTCACCACCGCGCTCAAAAGCCTCTAATTGTTGATAAGGTGCTATGCGGTTTTGCCTTAAAAGAGGCATTGCCCCTAATTCATCAAGTAAATTTTCTGAAAAACGATTAATAGCAGACACTCTAATATCCACCTTATCGCTACTAAGAATGTGCGATGGGTCTATTAGGTGTTTTTCAATTATGCGCACGCCAAAGCCTTGCTGAGCCAGCTTTATCGCCATAGCCGCGCCAACCATGCCCCCGCCAACCACTATCACATTATTTTTGGTCATGTTTTTCATCATTTTATTATTACTTGAGTCTGTTTTGATTGTATCAAAATTAATTTGTTTTATACCAGAGGATATCCCTAACAGCACATTAAACTCGCCCTGTATTGATTTGAGATCACAAACATGAAAACTATACTTGGATCTGGGCGGGTATCCAGCTAAAATACGCCTCCTTTAAGTGAGCATGCTTGCTCCTTAATCCTGTTTCTAGCACATTTTTGTGCCACTATCGAATTGAACACGAGGCAATATTTCAATGAGCAAAAAGCTGCATATTAAAACCTGGGGTTGTCAGATGAACGAATACGACTCTCAGAAAATGGCTGAACTTTTAGATGCCACCAACGGCTACCAGCTAACTGATGATGCAACAGATGCCGACGTAATCTTACTTAACACCTGTTCAATTCGTGAAAAAGCACAAGAAAAAGTATTTCACCAGTTAGGTCGTTGGAAGTTGTTAAAAGACGACAAGCCAGACTTAATAATTGGTGTAGGTGGTTGTGTTGCCTCACAAGAAGGTGACTCTATTCGTCAACGTGCACCATTTGTGGATGTTATTTTTGGCCCGCAAACATTGCACCGTTTACCAGAAATGATTAAACAAGTGCAAGGCAACAAAGGCTCATCAGTTGTTGATATTTCATTCCCAGAGATTGAAAAGTTTGACCGCCTGCCAGAGCCAAAAGCGGATGGCCCATCTGCGTTTGTATCAATTATGGAAGGCTGTTCTAAATACTGTACTTTTTGTGTTGTACCGTATACTCGCGGCGAAGAAGTTAGCCGCCCAGTAGATGACGTATTACTAGAAATTGCACAGCTTGCTGAGCAAAACGTACGTGAAGTAAACCTACTAGGCCAAAACGTAAACGCATACCGCGGCGACACGCACGATGGCGAAATATGTTACTTCTCAGATTTAATTCGTCTTATTGCTGCTATTGATGGTATTGACCGTATTCGTTACACCACATCGCACCCGGTAGAATTTACGCCTGATATAATCGACGTTTACGCTGATGTACCAGAGCTTGTAGATCACTTACACCTACCAGTACAAAGTGGTTCAGACCGTATATTAAACCTAATGAAACGTGGCCATACGGCAATTGAATACAAATCGACAATTCGTAAGTTACGCAAAATTCGCCCTAACTTAAGCATGTCGTCAGATTTCATTATTGGTTTCCCAGGCGAAAGTAAAGAAGACTTTGAAGCAACCATGAAGCTTATTAGCGACATTGGTTTTGATATGAGCTTTAGCTTTATTTACAGTGCACGCCCAGGTACGCCAGCGGCAGATTTGCCAGATGACGTAACAGAGCAAGAGAAAAAAGAACGCTTATACTTACTACAAAACCGTATTACACAAATGGCGCAGCAAATTAGCCGTCAAATGTTCGATACAGAGCAACGTATACTTGTTGAAGGTCCTTCTAAAAAGAACCCAATGGAATTACGTGGCCGTACCGAAAATAACCGTGTAGTAAATTTTGTTGGCCCGCACACAGTGATCGGACAGTTTGTTGACGTACGTATTACCGAAGCACTACCTAACTCTTTACGTGGTGACTTAATTCGTACAGAATCAGAAATGAACTTACGACGTGAAATCGCGCCTTCAGCTATTTTAACTAAAGCTGCAGCTGCAGAGCCAAAACCAGACACTGTTAACGAAATTGGCGTAGCTACTTTCGTTCCTTAGTCACACTATTAGCGCCAGTTAACGCTGGCGCAGTACTATAGGAAGCAATTTTGAGTAATCAGTTAAAAACATTAGAGATTTATTTAGAACCTGCCGATAACAAACGCCTTTCTTCTTTATGTGGCCCGTTTGACGAAAATATCAAACAAATTGAACGCCACCTGGCTGTTGAAATAATTCACCGCGACAACTTTTTTAAAGTAACCGGTAAACTACACAATTGCGCCGGCGCTGTAGAAATCTTAAAAAACCTATATGTTGATACTCAGCCAGTTCGTGGTGTTTTAGGCGAAATAGAACCCGAAGCCGTTCATTTAGCTATTACCGAATCAAAAGCCCTAGAGCAAGACGCATCAAGCAGCGCTTACGGCAAAGAAATGGTGATTAAAACGCGCCGTGGTGTTATTAAACCACGTAACGATAACCAAGGTGTTTATGTGGCTAATATTTTAAACCACGACATTACCTTTGGTATAGGCCCTGCTGGTACTGGTAAAACCTACCTTGCAGTTGCTGCCGCCNGTTGACGCCCTTGAGCGCCAAGAAATACGCCGCATATTATTAACGCGCCCTGCTGTAGAAGCGGGCGAAAAGCTTGGCTTTTTACCAGGCGATTTAAGTCAAAAAATAGACCCGTACCTGCGCCCTCTTTACGACGCTCTTTTTGAAATGCTAGGTTTTGAAAAAGTAGAAAAACTCATAGAAAAAAATATCATTGAAGTCGCCCCGCTTGCTTACATGCGCGGACGTACTTTAAACGATGCCTTTATTATTTTAGATGAAAGCCAAAATACCACCGCCGAGCAAATGAAAATGTTTTTAACCCGTATAGGGTTTAACTCAAAAGCGGTTATTACAGGCGATATAACACAGGTCGATTTACCTCGTGGCACACGTTCAGGCCTTCGCCATGCAATGGAAGTACTTGATGGCGTAAACGAAATTAGTTTTAACTACTTTAAAGCCCAAGACGTCGTACGCCACCCTGTTGTAGCACGCATAGTTGAAGCCTACGAGCGAAACGACGAAAGCGAGCGACTAAAGCGCATTGAAAAGCAAAATGCAAAAGACGCACTCGCTGCTCTTCAACAGCCTACTACTAAAGAGTAATACTTTGACAACCGAACTTGATTTACAAATAGCCTGTGAGTTTGACAACCTCCCAAGCGAAGAGCAATTTGCACTGTGGGCCGACAAAGCCCTTAGCCAATACCGTGACGAGTCAGAACTCAGTATTGTTATTAGCGACGAAGCGCAATCGCAACAACTTAATAACGACTATCGCGGTAAAAATAAACCGACCAACGTACTGTCGTTCGAATTTGAAGCACCACCAGGAATAGATATTCCTTTGGTTGGTGATTTAATTATTTGCCCAGCCATCGTATTAGCTGAAGCAATTGAGCAAGAGAAGTCGTTTCATGACCACTTTGCTCACATGGTTATTCACGGATGCTTGCATTTGCTTGGATTTGACCATATAAAGAGTGACGATGCTTTAGAGATGGAAAGCATCGAAAAGCAATTACTTGCAGAACTAAACATAGCAGACCCATACCGGGACGATATTTAAATTAACGGAGCAATTAGACGCAATGAGCGACGGTAACTCGCAATCTAGCCAGGGTTCTTCTGGCAAAACGTGGTTGGGCAGAATAGCCCAAATGTTGCAAGGGGAACCCCAGAATAGAGAAGAGCTGGTCGAAGTTATTGCCGATGCGCAAGAACGAGACGTAATCGATCCTGAAACAAAAGAGATGATAGAAGGTGTGCTTGGCGTGTCTGAGCTTAAAGTGCGAGACATAATGGTTCCGCGCTCACAAATGATCACTCTTGAGATCGACAGCCCGCTTGAAGAGCTAATTCCAATGATGGTTGACTCAACTCACTCACGTTTTCCTGTGGTGATTGAAGACAAAGACCATGTAGAAGGTTTTTTACTCGCTAAAGATTTATTGCCACTGATCTTAAATAAAGACGAGCATTTACCATCAATACGCGATTATTTACGCCCAGCAATGGTAGTACCTGAGAGCAAACGTGTTGATACATTGCTAAACGAATTCCGTCAGCAACGCTACCATATGGCTGTTGTTATTGACGAATACGGCGGCGTATCGGGCTTGGTAACGATTGAAGATATTCTTGAAATAATTGTTGGCGAAATCGAAGATGAGCACGACGAAGAAGAAGAACATCAAGATATTCGTCGACTTGCTAAACATGTTCACGTAGTGCAAGCACTCACACCTGTAGATGACTTTAACGAGCATTTTAAAACAGGCTACAGCACAGACGAAGCCGATACTATTGGCGGAACTGTACTGCACGCATTTGGCCATATGCCAAGCCGTGGTGAAACGATTGACATAGAAGGTTACCAATTTAAAGTAACCAACGCCGACAATCGTCGTATTTTGCAACTGCAAGTCACCGTTCCTAAGGCTGATGATAACGACAGTGAAGAAACTGCTAACTAGACTTACCTTATTAGCAAAAGATAAAAAAGCATGGCTCGCACTCGTTGCGGGCCTTGTTTTAACTTTTGGCTATGCCCCCTTTGAAATTTGGCCCATCGTATTTATTAGCCTTGGTACCATAATTTTTTGCGTTAACCCCGATAATACCGGTAAAGCACACGCAAAAACCGCTGCTAAATATGGCTTTATCTTTGGCCTAGGCTGGTTTGGTGCAGGTATAAGCTGGGTACATGTTTCTATTGCCACCTTTGGCGGCATGCCGCTTATAGCGTCGCTCTCGTTAATGGCTTTTTTGTGCGCCTACTTAGCATTATTTCCCGCACTTGCCTTTTGGGCAACTACACGCTTTGCCAGTGGCCCTAAAAGCTTTGGCGCATTACTTATTGCCTGCTTTGCAATTAGTGAGTATTTACGTGGCACCGTACTTACCGGTTTCCCGTGGTTAAGTTTTGGCTACACACAAACCGACGGACCTTTAAGGCGGCTTGCCCCTTATATTGGCGAGTTTGGCTTAACACTTACCTGTGTCGCTATTGGCTTTGCACTGTATAGACTTACCCAAAAAGATTTTAAAACCCCAGCGGTTACTGCGACAGCTGTTGCGCTTATTTTTACAGGCGCAAACACCACAGGTAGTATTCATTACACAGATAAAAACATGTCAGTATTGCTCGTACAAGGGAACATACAGCAACACCTGCGCTTTGAGCCAAGTGAGTTTTGGACCACAATGAGCAAATACCAAGACCTGACACGCCCACATTGGGATGCCGACTTAATAGTATGGCCAGAAGCTGCAGTGCCTGAAATAGAAATGCTTGCTGATTCCTACCTAGCCAATTTAGACAGTGCAGCCTCGTTTAATAAAACCGCCCTTGTAACCGGTATTGTTGACTACCAGCGAGACACCAAAAACATATTTAACACACTTATTGTGGTCGGTAATAAAGAACGCGCCGACGAGCACGGGCATTATCATTACCTTGATAAAAACCGCTATCAAAAACACCAGCTGTTACCTATTGGCGAATTTGTACCGTTTCAAGATTTTTTGCGCCCTATTGCCCCATTATTCGATTTACCAATGTCATCGTTTACCCGTGGCGACAAAGTGCAAAACAACTTACGCGCCAATGGCTATAACTTACTCCCCGCTATTTGCTACGAAATTGTTTTTGCAGATTTAGTACGCGGTAATTACAAAAGCGATTCCGACCTACTCTTTACGGTAAGTAACGATGCCTGGTTTGGCGACTCCATTGGGCCTTTGCAACATATGCAAATAGCCCGTATGCGCGCGCTCGAACTACAACGCCCTCTAGTGCGTGTTACTAACAATGGTGTAAGCGCCGTATACGACCCTATAAGCCACGCACAACAAACCATGCCACAGTTTGAAGCTACAACATTGAAAGCTAACATTAAGCTCATAAAAGGCGACAGCGTGTACAGCCAATACGGCAATGTGTTTGTATGGGGATTTGTGTTGTTGATGGGGGTTGTTGGGTTTGGGGTAAAACTGAAAAATAAAATAAATATTTAAAATTGAAGCGCGATAAGGTAATTATCGCGCTTTAATTTCAAGCTAAAATTTTAATACCCTCGATATTAATTTTAAAGCATCATTTTTTATACCTTCAAATTCATCATAATCCGCTTCTCGTGCTTCAGCTATTTGACTATAAATTACACGAGTACTTGCTGGTTTAGTATTTGCGATTAAAGAGTGTACTTTATTTAAAGTCGATTTATTTAGATCACTGGCTAGATCACGAATCTCGGGGATATCATTTGAAAATAAGTACAATAAATTAGCTTCGCTAACAGAGTCATTGCAATTAATAAATTGTAAAATAAGATTATTCATAGGGATTGTATAATCCCTATGTTCACTGCTAGAGCGCCTGCGAGGGCTAAAGCCCTTATAAATTCTTAATAGCGCAAACAAGGTTCCATGTGTAAAAGAAGTACGTTGCTCAAATAAGTCGTTTATTATTCTTTCTGAAAAAAGGTATTTTATAAATACACTTTCTGGATCAAATTGCTCACTTTTTACAATAAACGATGTTAGAAATTCTAAAGATTTCCTTGATGACCGAACATTAATCGCTTTTTCAAATAATTGCTTAACCGTTGCTTCATCTTTAATTTCATTGTAAAGAATACGCCAACCATAACGCTTGATTGACTCAAGCCAAAAACCAGAAGTATCATTATCTTCCACAGCGGCACATAAGTCAGTAATTGCTTGGTTTTTAATAATACGGCTATCACCACTAGAAATTTCATTCAACGTTTTAAAAACGTGCCTTTGTTTAAGCTTTTTCGCTGTAAGCCTGCCTTCGATTAATGAGCTACTTATATGCTCGTGTTTATAAAATGATAAAACATGAGCCGGCGGGTTATCTTTTGAAACGTATGTTTCTCTACCTTTACTCTCTCCTATAGCTTTAAAAATATAAGTTAAGCCAAAGTGCTCTAGGCAAGCCTTTATAAGTTCTTTACCTAAATTATCGTCCGGAGAAAAGTTATCTGCAATAAATTCAGTTAACGGTTGGCTTTTAAAGGACTTTTTATTTAATAGCACTATCAGTGCATCGTAAATAGATGGGTTATTATTTTTCAATGCCTGAAGTAAAACAAAGTCGTAAAATAAAACTTCACCACCCAACTCCAGCCAAGCAGATTTAATTTGCTCTTCAAGAGTATGCAATGCCCTAAATGAGGGTAACAATTGATTAATGAGTAGTGGGCATCCAGGTACATATTGATCTAAAAGAACTTCCTTATAATACTCTTGCATATTATTATCAATTAAATTATTTTCTAACTCTTTAATTTCATTAATAATATTTGGTTTAGAAAAATCAAATCGAATTGGGCAAATACGCAGTAAAGTATCTGAAAACTCTGGGCGGTTTTCACCTGCAAAAATATAATCAATACCTTGCAGTTCTTCTAATCTATCTAGCAGGCCAGCAAGCACATGAAGGCTGTCTAAAGCTTTTTGATTTCGATCGAGATCTTGAATTGTTACTAATAACCTTAAATTTGCGACATTAATTACATCACTTAAGCTTTTTAAAAGTGCATCTGGAGATGTAGGTTTATGCATAAATGCTGCAAATATTTTAGAGGACGTATTACCTGCATTCATAGCTGAAATATAGTGCGACGGTAAAGAGCGGAACTTACACATATCAATTTCGGTACTAAGTGCTATTAGCACTTCATCCAATACATATTGGATAATAGATTCAGCTTCAACACCCCACAGATCAATATTACAGTGAACTAATTTAGGCAGTTCTTTTTTATTTTTTAGTTTATCAACTGCTAAATTTATTGCCGTTGTCTTCCCCACACCAAACGGTCCACATATTAGAATACGTATACTTTTTGCTGTCTTGTGGCTTAAAACTGATACGATCTCACCTGCTATATATTTAGTTGAACTGTGGGGCAGTTGCTTATCAGGAGTTAGGGAGTTTTCTTTTCCTTTATATAAATAGACAACAAAGTTACACAGCCGTCTCAAAAGGTTTTTTAAGAGCTCAAATATAGGTGAAAATATTGTTCCGATAAAAAGGGGTAAAAATGAAAACATTAATTCTAAACTTAAAAAACTGTAAGTTGCTTTAGATTCAAAAAACAACCAAATAGCAATAGTGCATGTTATAGATAGCATGAGAGAAGGATATCGCCAATTAAATTGCCAATATCTTTTTGAATTATAAATAGAAAAGCTATTTGCAATTTTGTTTACGGCTAAGCCTGCTAAAAATAATAATGTAGCGTAACCATACAAAGGTGTGAAATTTGAAGTATTAAATGTTTTTTGAAGAAGATTAGTCCAAGCGAGCAACAATTCTTGAATAATGGTTACTGAAGACATAATTAAAAACAAAATATAGGTAATAACACCATATAAAATTAATGTCGTATAGCGAGAAAAAGTGACCATATTCATCCATGTGCTCAATATTTACTTTCTTATATGCTAACACGCCCTAATATAAACAGAAAAATAGTCTGAGCTACTTTATGTCACTTTAAGCATTAGCTTTTTCTAATTAATGTAATTCAATTGATAAGAGCTATAAGTCATCAATGCTAACTTCAACCTCCTGAGATAAATCAGCTCTACGACTTTTAATAATTTTAGCTAATTCATTGTCATCAAGCTGATGCATTATCAACTCATACAATTGTGCAGGAACTAAATAAGCAACTGTCTTATTATATTTCGAAATTTCGATGCTCTTTCCACCAGCTTTATTTAAGAGCGCAATTGGATTTTTTCTCAGTTCTGAAATACTTGCTGAACAATCAGCTAATAACGCTTTCATAAAACACCTGATAAAGTTAAACCTGTACTTAATTTTAAGTTTTTTAACTCAATCTGTATATTTTTATAATTACTTTACTCTTTCACTGCATCTACAACGGTTTCAACATTTACAACTTGATTCAAGTCGCCTTTAATAACCACAGTGGCTGATATTTTATCTTGAATGGCTT